>JBBEBG010000022.1:0-3016 GCA_040882465.1 Gemmatimonadota bacterium | reverse complement strand
GAACCCCCCCCCCTCCAGGGTCACCCGCGAGGGGGCGCCCGGCCCGCGCCCTTCCACCCTTAATTCCGGGGGAAGTGGATGTGCGCCGCGATGTCGAAGGTGACGTAACGGACCTCCGGCTCCGGAAAGAAGTCGTCGTCATCGCCGACGTCCAGCAAGGTGACGCGGACTCCCGGGGACACCGAAAGGACCTCGCCGAGAGGGAAGTCCATTCCGATTCCCGCCTGGAAGCCAAGGTTCCGGTCGGACTCGAAGTCTCCGAGCGCGCTGTCGAATTCCACGGTATGGTAAACTACTCCGGCCTTCGCCCAGGGGAGCGCGCGCGTATCGCTCGGGAGGATGAACTTCGCACCCGCCTCGAATCCCTGGACGTGTAGCTGGCTGTCGTCATCACACGTGACGACATCGCAGGTAAAGGTGTCTCTCGCCCACCCGCCATAAATCCCGATCATCGGCGTGAGGCTCAACACCACCCCCGCTCCGAAGCCGAAGTCGTTCCCGACGTTGTCCCCGAAGTCGCCGAACGGGACGCTGTATCCGCCCCGGAGGTCCACGGAGATTTCTCGCTGTTGGGCCATGAGGCTTGCCGGCGCGAGGGCCAGCGCCAGCGACATTCCGATGACGATCACGTTGGTTTTTCGCATCCTTGGTCACCCCTTTTTTGATTGGGGGGAATCAGTTCGTTGGGTAACGGGCCTCGATTTCCTCGCGGTACTCCTCGCTCGCGAAGATTGCGACCTCGACGCGGCGATTTAGTTGCCGCCCCACCTCGTCGTCGTTCGATGCCCTGGGCTCCCCTTCGCCGCGTCCTTCAGCGCGGATTCGGGAGCGCTGCACGCCGCGCTCGGCGAGATAGTTCGCCGCCGAACCGGCCCGGCGCTCCGAGAGCGCCTGGTTGTAACTGTCCGTTCCGGAAGAGTCGGTGTGCCCGACGATCAGGACGTCGGTGCCCGGGTACTCGAGGAGACTCTGGCTCAGTTCGCCCAGATTCTCGCGGGCGGTCCCCTGAAGTTCCGACGAATCGAACGCGAAGAGGATCCCGGACTCGAAGGTCACTCGGATTCCTTCCCCGATTCTCTCGACTTCTGCGTCGGCCAGCTCCCTTTCGAGCTCTTCGGCCTGCTGGTCCATCTGCCGTCCGATCACGGCCCCGGCGGTTCCGCCGACCACGGCGCCGATGATCGCGCCACGCGCCGTATTGTCGTCCATGATCCCGCCGAGAACCCCGCCCGCGGCCGCCCCGATGACCGCACCTTCTTCCGTGCGGTTCATGCTCGCGCACCCGCCGAGCCCGATGGTTACGAGTACCACGGCGGCTGCGGCCCGGGAGACGAAGGGCCGTCCGGCCAAGGTTCGGAAAGACTTCCCGTGTCTCATTTGAATCCACCTCTAAAGCGTGAATGCACATACGCGCCCGATGGCGCGAAAGTCCTGAGGTGCAAGCGACGTGCCCCGAACGCC
The DNA here is from genome assembly GCA_040882465.1 of Gemmatimonadota bacterium. NCBI lineage: Bacteria > Pseudomonadati > Gemmatimonadota > Gemmatimonadota bacterium. The sequence continues at coordinate 1,555 of JBBEBG010000022.1, read as the reverse complement.
AGGGCAGTGCGAAATCCAAGGCAGGACAGGCATTTGCGGGATCTGTGCGGACAGCGAGACGCGGGGGTGGGTCGCCCCTCACGGGGCTTTCAGGGCGGGGAATTATCCCCGGTGCGGGGGAAAAGTTGCCCGGGCGCTTCTCCCTTGTCCCCAGGGCGCTCGGCAGCCTTAGGTGAGCGGCAGGTGGGTCACCCCTTCTCGAGCGTCGGTTTTTGGTTGTAGGAGGCCGTTCCTCCCGGCGGAATGCTCAGATACCGCCACCCCTCTCCGCGGTAGTTCCGGGCCAAGTATACGATCTGACCTACATGGTGGCTTGTGTGCGCGAGGGATCGGTGGAGCGCCGCGTGGACTGCGAGGGGCATGCTCCGAATCGCGACCTCGCGATGGAGGTCTTCGTCCTTCAGGGACGCGAGGGCATCGAGGACAATCGTCCAGCCGCGCTCCCACTTCTGGAGGAGGGCTTCCCGAGTCACCTGACGGTCCTCGAACTCCGACTCGCGATCGCGCCAGGGCTTTTCGCCGTCCGAGTCGAGAAAGTCCGTGAATCGCGACTCGAGATTCCCGGAAACGTGCCAGGCAATCGTGGCGATGGAATTGTTCGGCGGGACCGGGCTACGACACAGTTCCTCCGCGTCGAGCTGCTCCATCGCGCCCTCGGCGAGGGCCTTGTAGCGCCGGTACTCGGTTTCAATCGAACCCAGGATCTCACGACTCATCCGAAAGTCCCTCCCACTCTAGTCTAGAATTCGCCTGTTCCGCCATCCTTCCGCGCGCGTTGACACCCTCCAGAATCCACCTCTACCTTGCAGCTGCCTCCTGACAAAGGATTCCCACCTTTCCGGTCCCAACCCGGACCCTGAGGAGTTTCTCATGAAAACGGCAATGCGCGGGCTCTCACTCGCCCTCCTGCTCGTGATCCCGGCCGCATTGCAGGGCCAGGCACAGATGTCCGCCACCTACATCACGAAAGAGCAGGTGGACGCCGTGAACGCGCTTCCCGGGGTGGACCGGCAAATCATCAGCACCGACATCGGCAAGCTCAATCTGGCGGTCGGGATCATCCACCGAGGGGCTACCCCGGCCGCGGCCCCTACGGCCGGAGCTGGGAATCCCGTTCCCGCCGAACAGGCGTGCGGTCTCGCACCCGGGAATGTCCCACTTTCCGGCGCGCGGGGGATCGCCCACAACCACCAGACGGAAACCTACATCATCGTCTCCGGTGCGGGCACTCTCGTGACGGGCGGCCAGATCGTGAACGGGCGGGCGTCGGCTCCCGAGAGCGCGGTCACGACGACGCTGAACGGGCCCTCGTGCAGCGGCGCGATCGGCGGGGAAGGAGTGGTGACGAGAGAGGTGAAGGTCGGCGACATCATCATCATTCCGGCGACAGTTCCACATGGCTGGCTGGCGATCTCCGATCATGTGGACTACCTGAGCGTCCGGCCGGATCCGGACCGCGTCCTTCCCGACGACTATGTGCATCCGGAGATCGAGATCAACTGAGGCCGCGGAGCCCGGCGACGCCCCTCCGGACGTCTAAGGCGCCGCCGCGCGA
>JBBEBG010000021.1 GCA_040882465.1 Gemmatimonadota bacterium | reverse complement strand
CGTTCACGTGCGGCTTCGTTCGCTCGAATTTCGCCTTGGCCATCGCTTTCCTCTTCTCGCTTCGGTTTACTTCAGCGGTCGCACCGCGAGGGGCTCATCCCCTCGAGGATTTTCCTCCGTTCGCACTCACGATCTCTTCCGCGACACTCTTGGGGACTTCGTCGTAGTGGCCGAACTGCATCGTGTAGACGGCCCGGCCCTGGCTCATGGACCGCAGGGTTGTCGAGTAACCGAACATCTCCCCGAGGGGGACGGTCGCTTCAATCACCCGCGCTCCGGCCCGATCGGTCATCCCCCCGATCTTCCCGCGGCGGGAGGATAGGTCTCCGATGATGTCACCCATGTAGTCCGCCGGCGTCACGACTTCGACCTCCATGATCGGCTCGAGGAGGACGGGGCTCGCGCGGCGCACGGCGGCCTTCAACGCCATGGAGCCGGCGATCTTGAAGGCCATTTCGGACGAGTCCACGTCGTGGTAAGACCCGTCGATGAGCTGGACGGCAACGTCGATGATTGGATATCCCGCGAGAGTCCCGGTGTCCAAGGCGTCCCGAATCCCCGCCTCGACCGGGTTGATGTACTCCCTCGGAATCGAGCCCCCGACGATCTTGTTCTCGAAGACGAACCCCGATCCGGACTGTCCCGGAGAGAGGTTGATCACCACGTGGCCGTATTGCCCGCGGCCCCCGGTTTGCCGGACGAACTTTCCCTCCACCTTGGCGACGGTCTCGCGAACCGTTTCACGGTACGCCACCTGCGGACGGCCGACGTTCGCCTCGACCTTGAACTCGCGGCGGAGGCGGTCCACGATGATCTCGAGGTGGAGCTCGCCCATCCCCTGGATGATCGTCTGGTTCGTCTCGGGATCGGTATAGACCCGGAAGGTCGGATCCTCTTCCGAAAGCTTGGAGAGACCGGTGCCGAGCTTATCCTGGTCTGCCTTCGTCTTCGGCTCGATCGCGACGGAGATGACCGGCTCCGGGAACTTCATGCTCTCGAGCACGATCACGTGATCCGGGTCGCATAGGGTGTCGCCCGTCCGCACGTCCTTGAGCCCGATCGCCGCAGCAATGTCCCCCGCGTACACCTCGTCCCGCTCCTCCCGCTTGTTCGCGTGCATCTGGAGTATGCGGCCGACTCGCTCGCGCTTCCCGTTCGTCGCGTTCATGACGTGGGTCCCCGTCGGGAGCGAGCCCGAATAAACGCGGAAGAAAGTGAGCTTTCCGACGTAGGGGTCGGTCATGATCTTGAAGGCCAGAGCCGCGAAGGGCTCGGCGTCGTCGGGGTGGCGAATCATCTCGACTTCTTCGTCGTCCGGGTCCACGCCTTTGATCGCGGGTACGTCGAGAGGCGAGGGGAGGAAGTCGATCACGCCGTCGAGAAGGGGTTGCACCCCCTTGTTCTTGAAGGCGGAGCCGCAGAACACCGGGAAGAGCTGGCCGGCGACCGTCGCCTTCCGAACCGCCGCCCGGATCTCCTCCTCGGTCAGGTCCACTCCGCCGAGGTACTTCTCGATCGCCTGGTCGTCGTGCTCAACGGCCGCCTCGATGAGGGCCGCCCGGAGCACGCCGCACTTCTCCTTAAGCTCTTCTGGAATCTCTTCCTCGTGGAAGTTCGAGCCCAGTTCGTCGTCGTAAAGGAGCGCCTTGCCGCGAATGAGGTCCACGAGCCCGCGGAAGGCTTCTCCGGAGCCCACCGGATATTGGACCGGATGCGCATTCGCTTTCAGGCGGTCGCGCATCATCGCGATCACCCGGTCAAAGTCCGCGCCGATCCGGTCCATCTTGTTGACGAAGGCGAGGCGCGGAACCTCATAGCGGTCCGCCTGGCGCCAAACCGTCTCGGATTGGGGCTCCACCCCGGCCACCGCGCAGAAAACCGCGACGGCACCGTCGAGTACCCGAAGGGAGCGTTCGACTTCGACCGTGAAGTCCACGTGACCCGGGGTGTCGATGATGTTGATGCGGTATTCGGTGCCGAAGCGCTTCCAGAAGGCGGTTGTGGCCGCCGAAGTGATCGTGATCCCGCGCTCCTGCTCCTGCTCCATCCAGTCCATCGTGGCGGAGCCCTCATGCACCTCGCCCATCCGATGCACCTTCCCCGTATAAAAGAGGATGCGCTCGGTGGTCGTGGTCTTCCCGGCATCGATGTGTGCCATGATGCCGATGTTCCGGAAGTGCAGGAGCGGATGCTTCCTGGGCATGGATCTTGTTCCCTGACTCGACTCGTCGCTACTTCGATTTCTCAGACTTCTGTGGACAAAAAACGCGCTTACGATGAAGCGGAAAGCGCGGAGCTCCCTCCCGTGACCACCCACTCGGCCACTAGCCCCTCCGCGCCACTTCGATCGAGATCGGACTCGGTGGAGTCCGTTCGCCGCTTCAGCGCCCTGCGCGCTCTTGGTACGGCTCTCTTGCGGTGCTACGGTCCGGACTACCAGCGATAGTGGGCGAAAGCCTTGTTCGCCTCAGCCATCCGGTGCGTGTCTTCCTTTTTCTTGATGGTCGAACCCTCGTTCCGCGACGCCGCCAGAACCTCGGCGGCCAACCTTTCGGCCATGCTCTTCTCGCCACGCGCGCGCGTGTAGGAAATGAGCCACTTGATCGCGAGCGCGTTTCTCCGCTCGGGACGGACCTCGACCGGGACCTGGTAGGTCGCGCCTCCGACCCGGCGGCTCTTCACCTCCAGAGACGGCTTGCAGTTTTGGACTGCCTGGTTAAAAACCTGTAGCCCCGGCTGTCCCGATTTTTCCTCGATGAGGTCCATCGCGTCGTAAAAGATCGTTTCGGCGACGGATTTCTTCCCGTCGAGCATCAGCGTGTTCATGAACTTCGAAACCAGCGGAGAATCGAACTTCGGATCCCCGCCAACCTCCCTCGTGACGGCCCTCGAGCGACGACTCATCTCTAGCCCTTCGGCCGCTTGGCGCCGTACTTGGAGCGACCCTGTCTTCGCGCCGAGACTCCCGAGGCGTCGAGGGTGCCCCGAATCGTGTGATACCGAACGCCGGGAAGGTCCTTCACCCGGCCGCCGCGGATGAGCACGATCGAGTGCTCCTGGAGGTTGTGCCCCTCACCCGGGATATAGGAGGTCACCTCGTACCCGTTCGTCAGCCGAACGCGCGCGACCTTCCGAAGGGCCGAGTTCGGCTTCTTCGGGGTCGTCGTATAAACGCGCGTGCAGACGCCCCGCTTCTGCGGGTTGCCTTGAAGAGCCGGGGACTTATTCTTCTTCTCGACCTTCTTCCGGCCCTTCCGCACGAGCTGATTGATCGTCGGCATGAGACTCCGTATCACCCGTTCACGAAACCGCGCTCGCAGGCACCTGGCTGGAGCGCGGGTTTTACCTCGTCCTTCCCGAAGCCGAATGCGACCTCGCGTCGAGCTCGGGAAGCCGTTCCGACAGAGACGAGTAAGCTATTCGTCCCCCGGAATAGTGTCAACGGCCTCCCGCGTGCGGGAAGCGGCCCACTCCCGCCGGTTCCGGTGGGTCCGGCGAGGCTTGACAAAGGCCCTGCGTTGGGTAAGATGGACTTCAGGTGGAGGAACGTGCCACAAGTGAGTTCCGGATCACAGATGACGATTGTCCTCTTTGGCGTGCTCAGTGCGACTTTCGGGCTCCTCGGGCTCCTCCTCGTAAGCGAGGGGCTTAGGACGGGGCTCTCGCCCGCGCGCCGATTCGGACCGCCTTAGTTCGACTCCAAAGATCGGCAGAAGCGAGCGGGCCCTCTCCCAGGCGAGAAGCCCGCTTCTTTTTTTTATACCCTTAGGAGACTGGACCGACGCCGTAGTCAGGATCCTCGACGGAGAGCGAGAAGGAGCGACGGGAAAGCCATGAGCGAACGCGTCATCATTTTCGACACGACCCTGCGGGACGGGGAGCAGTCCCCCGGCGCGAGCATGACCACGGCAGAAAAGCTCCGGGTGGCGCATGCCCTCGACGAGCTCGGCGTGGACGTCATGGAGGCCGGATTCCCCATCAGCTCGCCGGACGACTTCGCCGCCGTTCAGAAGATTTCGCGGGAGGTCCGCCGCCCCGTGATCGCGGCTCTCGCTCGCACCCGCCCGGAAGACATTCGCCGCGCCGCCGAAGCGGTGGAGGGCGCCGAGCGACCCCGCATCCACACTTTCATCGCCACTTCGCGGCTCCACCTCGAGCGGAAGTTGGGAATCTCGGAGGCGGAGTGTCTGGAACAGGCGGCCGCCGGTGTGGAGCTGGCCCTCCAGTACGCCAGTGACGTCGAGTTCAGCGCGGAGGACGCCACTCGCACGGACCTGGATTTCCTGTGCAAGGTCGTGACCGTCGCGGTCGAGGCCGGAGCGACCACGATCAACCTCCCCGACACCGTGGGCTACACTCTCCCGACCGAGATCACCCGGATCTTCCGAACCCTCCAGGAGAAGGTCCCCGGAATCGAGCGCGTCGTTCTCTCCACCCATTGCCACAACGATCTGGGGCTCGCGGTCGCAAACTCGCTGGCCGCCCTCGAAGCGGGGGCACGACAGGTGGAGTGCACCATCAACGGGATCGGCGAGCGGGCCGGAAACGCGGCGCTCGAGGAAGTCGTGATGGCGATTCGAGTACGAAGGGACCTCCTCGGGCTAGAAACCGGGATCCATACGCACCGAATCCACCCGACGAGTAGCCTCCTGTCGAAGATCACGGGGATCCATCCCCAGCCCAACAAGGCGATCGTGGGCCGGAACGCTTTCGCTCACGAGGCGGGGATCCACCAGGACGGAATGCTCAAGGAACGCCAGACTTACGAGATCATGGACCCCGCCATGGTGGGGGTCCCGGGAAGCCGGCTCGTCCTGGGGAAACATTCGGGTCGCCACGCCCTCCGGGTCCGATTCCAGGAGCTCGGATACGAGCTCGACCAGACGGACATGGAAAGGGCATACCGGCTCTTCAAGCTCCTCGCGGACCAGAAAAAGGACATCCTCGACGAGGATCTTCTCGCGATCGTCCACCACGGCGCGATGCGGGACATCCCAGCGACGTTCGGCCTGGAGAGAATGCACGTGGAGTGCGGCGGGGAGTGGTCCCACGCCAAGCTCACGATTCGGGTCGCCGGTCGAGGTGACGTCGAGGCGGAGGGCAAGGGCGACGGCCCGATCGCCGCCGCCTTCGACGCGGTGAACCGGGTGGTCGGCTGGGATGTGGAGCTGGAGGACCTCACCATCCGGGCGGCGACGCCCGGCGGCGACGCAGTCGGAGAGGGGATCCTCCGCGTCCAGATCTTCGGGAAGACCTTCACGGGAAGCGGGGCCTCCACCGACATCGTGGACGCGGCGGTACGGGCCTACCTGCACGCACTGAACAAGGCGGCCTACGCACAGGGAGACGTTGCCGAGTCGCCCGAGGGCTCCGCCGCCGAGAAGGGCTCGAAAGAGCTCAAGGGGGTGTGACTTGACGAAGGTCTTCCGGATCGCGGTCCTCCCGGGCGACGGCATCGGTCCGGAGGTCACCCGGGCGGCACTTCAGGTGCTGGCCGCAGCGGCCGAGCGCTTCGGGCTCGCGATCCAGCTCGACGAACATCCGGTCGGCTGGACCGCCGTGAAGTCGGCCGGCCACCCACTCCCTCCCGCGACCCGCGAGGCCGCTCTCGCCGCCGACGCCGTCTTTCTCGGAGCGGTCGGAGATCCGGCCGCGGACTCGGCCGAGGCCCACCTCCGCCCCGAGGCCGGCCTCCTCGAGCTCCGGAAAATCCTCGACTGTTTTGCCAACCTCCGGCCGGCCCGGGCCATCGCCGTCCTCGAAGGGACCTCCCCCCTGCGCCCCGAGCGTGTGCGGGGAATGGATTTCCTCATCGTGCGGGAGCTCTCGAGCGGACTCTATTACGGCGAGCCCCGCGGAATCGATCGGAGTGGCCCCGAGCCCCGTGCGGTGAATACCCTCCGCTACACGGCCGGCGAGGTCGAGCGCGTCGCCCGGGTCGCCTTCGATGCGGCGCGCCGCAGGAAGAATCGGGTGACCTCGGTGGACAAGGCCAACGTCCTGGAGACCTCCCGCCTCTGGCGCGAAGTGGTCACCGCCGTCGGTTCGGAATATTCGGACGTCGCCCTCGAACACATGCTGGTGGACCGCGCCGCGATGGAGCTGGTGCTGCGCCCCGGGTATTTCGACGTCATCCTGACCGAAAACATGTTCGGGGACATCCTGAGCGACGAGGCCGCCGCGCTGACCGGATCCATCGGACTCCTCGCCTCCGCCAGCCTCGGCTCGGGGTCCGGGTTGTACGAGCCTGTCCACGGCTCTGCACCGGACATCGCCGGGAAGGGGGTCGCGAATCCGCTCGCCGCCATACTTTCCATGGCGCTCCTCCTCGAGCACAGTGCCGGAGCCGTCGACGCGGCGCGGGCCATCGAGGGCGCAGTCGAAGCGGTCCTGGCGTCGGGGCTCCGTCCTCCCGAGCTCGCCGCGAAAGGTGAGCGGGCGTCCGGGACCGCGGAGGTGGCCGATCGGGTCGCCGCAGCCGTCACGAAGGGCTGACACAAAAGGCGTGCCGCGGAGCGTCTCGCTTCGCGATATTACCACCCAGCCCTCCCGTCGGGGGGATGGACACGAACAGGAAGGAGAACCGGATGAGCGAGGCTCGGATGCTGACCGTGGACGACGTGGACGCTGGCCTACTCCCCTCCAAGAAGGTGGCGGTCATCGGATTCGGGAGTCAGGGCGCGGCGCACGCCAAACTCCTCCACGCCGCGGGAATCGATGTCCGCGTGGGACTGCGCGTGGGCAGCACCTCCTCGGCGGCCGCCCGCAAGGCCGGGATTCCGGTGAAGCCCGTCGCCGAGGCGGTCAAGGAAGCGGACCTGGTGGCGATCCTCGTCCCCGACACGGCCCAACCGAAGCTCTACCGGGAAGAGATTGCGCCCAATCTTCGCCCGGGCGCGGCTCTCCTCTTCGCCCACGGCTTCAACGTCCATTTCGGTGAGATCAAGCCGCCCGACAACGTGGACGTGATCATGGTGGCGCCGAAGTCCCCTGGCCCCATGTTGTACCGGGAGGGAAGCCAGGGTAAGGGAGTTCCCGCCCTGATCGCCGTGCACCAGGACGCGACCGGAAAGGCGCGCGATCTTGCCCTCGCCTACGCCCACGCACTCGGATCCACCAAGGCGGGCGTGCTCGAGACCACCTTCGCCGAAGAAACCGAGACGGATCTCTTCGGCGAGCAAGCGGTTTTATGTGGGGGGCTCTCGTCCCTGATCCAGACCGGATTCGAGACGCTCGTGAACGCCGGATACCAGCCCGAGGTCGCTTATTTCGAGTGCCTCCACGAAATGAAGCTGATCGTGGACTTGGCGTACCAAGACGGCCTCACCGGAATGAGGAAGCGGATCAGCGATACCGCGGAGTGGGGCGACTACGTGAGCGGCCCCCGCGTGATCGGCGAAGCGAGCAAGCAGGCGATGCAGGACATTCTCGCCGAGATCCGTTCGGGGGCCTTCGCCCGGCGCTGGATCGCGGAATGCGCCGGAGACGCCCCGGAGTTTAATCGCATGCGCGCGGAGGGGAGCGCGCAGCGCATCGAGGACGTGGGTCGCCGCCTCCGTTCGCGGATGGCCTGGCTCAATGAAGGTGAGGAGGGATCATGAGCGCGGAGTTTCCGGAATCGGATGGCTGGATCTGGCGGGACGGCGAGTTTATCCCATGGAAGGATGCCCGGATCCACGTCATGTCGCATGTCGTGCACTACGGATCCTCGGTCTTCGAAGGGATCCGGTGTTACAGTACGCCCGATGGCCCGGCGGTCCTTCGCCTCCCGGACCATTTGAAGCGCTTCACCGACTCCGCGCGCATCTACCGGATGGATCTCCGTTATTCGCAGGAGGAGCTGGAGGAGCTGAGCGTCGAGCTGATCCGCCGAAACGGATTCGACGAATGTTACCTCCGCCCGCTCGCGATCCGGGGATACGGCGCGGCGGGACTCAATCCGTCCACGAGCCCGATCGAGGTCTACCTGATCTGCTGGCCCTGGGGGGCCTACCTCGGGGCGGACGCCCTGAACCAGGGGGTGGACGTCTGTGTCTCCTCCTGGCAGCGCCCGTCGCCGAACACCTTCCCGACGCTCGCGAAGGCTGGCGGCCATTACCTGAACGCGCAGTTGATGAAGATGGAGGCGATCGCCAATGGGTACGCCGAAGCGATCGCCCTCAACAAGGAAGGAAAAGTCAGCGAAGGGAGTGGCCAGAACATCTTCCTGGTGCGGAAGGGCGTACTCTATACCCCGCCCCTGGACGGAGCGATGCTTCCGGGGATCACCCGCGATTGTATCATCACCCTCGCGCGCGACCTCGGGATTCCCGTCGTTCTCGAGGACGTCCCGCGCGAAGCCCTCTACATCGCGGATGAGCTCTTCTTCACCGGAACGGCCGCGGAGGTCAGCCCGATCCGGAGCGTGGACCGGATTCCGGTGGGCGCCGGCGAGCCGGGACCCGTGGCACGGCAGCTCCAGAAGGAGCTCCTCGGCCTGGCGAAGGGGGAGCGCCCCGATCCATACGGCTGGCTCACTCCGGTCCCCCGGGCGAAGCAGGCGAAGGCATCGGCAATCCGGGAGAAGGTCGGCGGATGACCCCTCGCACGCTTTTCGAGAAGATCTGGGACGCGCACGTCGTCCCCGGCCGGGAGCCGGGGAACGGGGCAGCGGCGGGTCCGGACCTCCTCTACATAGATCTGCACCTCGTCCACGAGGTGACGTCGCCGCAGGCCTTCGAGGGTCTCCGTCTCGCGAGCCGGAAGGTCCGGCGGCCGGACCGGACAGTCGCGACGGTGGATCACAATGTGCCCACGTGGCCGCGCTCCCTCCCGATCCGCGACGACATCTCCCGCCAGCAGATCGAGGCGCTCCGGCAGAACACGCAGGACTTCGGGATTCCTTTTTACGACATGAACGATCCCAATCAGGGAATCGTCCACGTGATCGGACCCGAGCTCGGGTACACGCAGCCCGGGATGACGATCGTCTGCGGGGACAGCCACACTTCCACGCATGGGGCTTTCGGCGCCCTCGCCTTCGGGATCGGGACGTCCCAGGTGGAGCATGTCCTCGCCACCCAGTGCCTCCCGATGCGGAAGCCGAAGACCCTTCTCGTGGAGGTGAAGGGCACGCTTCCGACAGGGGTCACGGCCAAGGATCTGATCCTCGCGATCATCGGAGAGATTGGGGTGGACGGAGCGCGCGAACACGTCATCGAATACGCGGGCGAGGCGATTCGGTCCCTCTCCATGGAGGGGAGGATGACCATCTGCAACATGTCCATCGAGGCCGGTGCGCGGGCCGGCATGATGGCACCCGACGAGACGACTTTTGCTTACGTGCGCGGACGCGGGCACGCGCCTCAGGGGGAGGCCTTCGACCGCGCGGTGGAACGCTGGCGCACCCTCGCTTCGGACCCCGGCGCACGTTACGACCGCACCGTCATCATCGACGCGGCGAAGCTCGCGCCGACCGTGACCTGGGGAACGAACCCGGGGATGGTCGTCCCGGTGACCGGAAGCGTTCCGAGCCCGGAGGACTTCACGGCACCCGACGACCGTGAGGCGGCGAAGCGGGCGTTAGAGTACATGGGGCTCACGGCCGGAACGCCGATCCAAGAGATCCGCGTGGACCGGGTCTTCATCGGATCGTGCACGAACGCCCGGATCGAAGACCTCCGGAACGCCGCCGCGACGTTGCGTGGACGCAAAGTGCACCCCGACGTGCGGGCGATGGTCGTCCCCGGATCCACCTGGGTGAAGCGCGAGGCGGAGGAGGAGGGGCTCGACCGGATCTTCCAGGAGGCCGGGTTCGAGTGGCGGGAGGCCGGATGCTCCATGTGCCTCGGAATGAACCCCGACATTCTCGGGCCCGGAGAGCGCTGTGCCTCCACGTCGAACCGCAACTTCGAGGGGCGCCAGGGGCGCGGGGGCCGAACCCACCTCGTCAGCCCGCAGATGGCGGCTGCCGCCGCCGTGGCGGGCCACTTCGTGGACATCCGCTCCTGGGGAAACGACCGATGAAGCCTTTCCGCACGGTGACCGGGGCCGCGGTCCCGCTCGATCGGGTGGACGTGGACACCGATCAGATCATCCCCAAGCAGTTTCTGAAGCGGATCGAGAAGACCGGGTACGGCGACTTCCTCTTCTTCGACTGGCGTTACCTGGCCGACGGCTCTCCCGATCCGGAATTCGTGCTGAATCGCCCGGAGTATGGGGGAGCTCCGATCCTCCTCGCCGGCCGCAACTTCGGATGCGGATCCTCGCGAGAGCACGCCGCGTGGGCCCTCGAGAACTTCGGAATCCGCGCGGTCATCGCGCCGAGCTTCGCGGACATCTTCGAGAGCAACTGCTATCAGAACGGGCTCCTGCCGGTCACCCTCCCCGACACGGAGCTGCGCACCTTGATGGACCGGGCCCTCGCCCACCCCGGGACGAAAGTCACGGTGGATCTCGAGCGGTGCCTGGTGACGGACGATCGCGGCCTCGAGAGCCCCTTCGAGGTGGATCCGTTTCGGCGGGACAGTCTCCTCCAGGGACTCGACGACATCGATCTCACCCTGAAGGAGCTCGACCGCATACGCGCCTTCGAGGAGGCTCGGGAGCAAATCGCATGAGCCTCGCCGTCGCCTTCCAGGGCGAGCTGGGGGCGTTCAGCGAAGAGGCGGTCCGCACCTGGTTCGGCCCGGATGTGGAGCCGCTCCCCTGCCGGGAGTTTCGCCAGGTGGGGGAGGCGGTCCGGTCGGGTCGCGTCCCCGCGGGGCTCCTCCCGGTGGAGAACACCTTGGCCGGCACGGTCCAACCCGCTTACGACGTGCTCGCGGAACCGGGGCTCGCGGTCGTGGGCGAGGTGATCCTGCCGATCCGCCACTTTCTTCTGGGAGTCCCGGGCGCGACGCTCGAGGGACTACGGAGAGCGATTTCGCACCCGGTGGCCCTCGCACAATGTGGCGAATTCCTATCTCGGCATCCCGGGATCGAGGCCGTGGCCGTGTACGACACGGCCGGGGCGGCCAAGGAGGTCGCCGAAGGTAAGGATCCCACGGTGGGAGCCATCGCCGCACGGCGCGCGTCCAAGCGGTACGGCCTCCAGGTTCTGGCGGAGGACCTACAGGATCGGTCCGACAATCAGACGCGCTTCCTCGTAATCCGGCGGGAGGACGGTCCGCCGCTTCCCGGCGAGTACACCCACGCCGATGCGGGTTGGAAGACCGCGCTCCTCGTCGAGACGGAAAATCGGCCAGGCGCCCTCGTGGACATCCTTCAACCGCTGGCGGAGGGTGGCGTGAATCTCACGAAGCTCGAGTCACGACCCGGGAACACGCCCTGGAGCTACCGTTTTTTCTTGGAGTTCGAGGGAAGCCCTTCGCCGGACGCGGTCGAGCGGGCGCTGGAGCAGGTTCGAGCTCGCGCGCAGTCGGTGCGCGTGCTCGGCACCTATCGCCCCTGGCGCGGGCCCGGTACGGCTTCCTGACGCCTTCTTCGACCCGGCCGACCGATCCTTCTCCGGACCGTACCTACTCCGCCCTGTTCCCCTCACCAGTACGCCCCCAGTCGAAACACGACGTCCACCGCGGGCCCGTGCGGCGCCAGATCCTGGGTCATCCCGGCAAGCCAGGTGGGTCCGGCCGCGAATCGGACGAGGGCACCCAGATCCAGGGTGAGCTCATGCAGGTTGAGCTCGGGGATGCCGGTGTCGCGATAATAGGGAGTCACGAATACGACATTCGCATAGGCCTGCAAGGGCCCGAGCAACCGGGCCCGCATTCCCTGTGCCACGAGAAAGAAGGTCGTTCGTTGCCAATCCTGGAGCTCCCCTCGCCGGGGCGTGACCCCCACCCCGAACGTTCCTTCATATCCGTATCGAGCTTCTCTCCCGAAGTCGCGATGCACGAGAGTCGTGAGATTGGCCGACGCGACGCCCTTCCGGTATCCGTCCGGGGCGGTGCCCGTCGGGAGCGTGACGGAGAAGACGCTTTGCCAATCATCGTGGTGGCGGAGACCCGCGCCCACGCGCAGATCTCCCAGGAAACCCGACGCCTTCTCGTATTCGAATTCGTGCTGACCGACCGCGAAGCGGTAAGCAAAGTCATTTTCAGGACGCAGGTCGCGGCCTGTGACGGTCACTCCGATCAGGTCGTGGTAGGCGTCGAAGAGCCCGTCGAGTTGGCCGTCGCCCGCCTGGCTCCAGGTGATTCCCGCCAACACGAAGCCATGTCCTCCGACCGCCCGCGCTACGGAGACGCGAGTCGAAAAGATCTCCGCGTCGAGCACGAATTTCTCCTGCGTGACGGCCGTGTACTCGATCAGGCTCCCATAGTCGGTCGTCACCTGCGCGTGCCACAGTGCGCCGGGCTCCAATCGGGGCAGGGTCGACAGCCCCGAACGCATCTCGACCACCGGATTGAGGGAGGCGTACGGAGGGAGTCCCTGCGCGGCGAGCGCCGCCGGTGACGCGCCGAGTCCGAAACCTGAAAGGGCCAAGTGGATGGCCATGGCACCGCGTGGGGTCATTTCGACCGTAGCCTGTCCGCGTGGGAAAGGAACTCTGGAAAGCCGCGCTGGGTTCAGAGGAGACCTTCGACCAGGCACTCGCCTGAAGTCGCAACCTCCCGGGAGATGAATATGCCGAAGCGCGTCGCCCTTTGCATTGCTCTGGCCGTGGGACTCGCCCTCTCCTGGAGCGTCTCGGCGCAGATCCCTGGCCTTCAAGCGGGAACGGTGACCGCCAACGTGGATGGGACGCCCTTTACCGCCAATGTGAGCCTCGCGACCGTCGACGAAGACGGTACGCTCGTGCTCACAAACTTCGGCAACGCCGTCCAGATCCAAATTCCGGACGCGCGAGTGGGTACGTTCGAGATTCGGCTTGACGAGGATGGCGGCCTCGTGGGCGTGATCCTGGGACTCCAGGTCCGCAATCGGATGATCGCGCCCACCTCGGGCGCCATCACGATCGAATCCCTCGATGGCGAAAACGCGTCGGGGAGCTTTGCGTTCGAAGGGAAGGATCTGGAGGCCGACGCCCCCGTTTCGGTGACGGACGGACGATTCCAGGTGCGGTTGGCGGGCGGCGGCTGAGGTCCGAACGAGGGGCGCGGCCGGGTCCGGCGGCCTCCATCCGGCCGGACCCGGCCCCCCCCCCCCCCCCCCCCCCCCCCCCGACTTTCCTTCCGGTCCCGCGAGACCCCCTACCCGATGGCCGGGCTCCCCGTCTCCCCGGTCCGGATCCGGAGGCACTCCCCGAGCTCCAGCACGAAGATCACCCCGTCCCCGAACTGGCCCGTGCGCGCTCCCGCGATGATGGCATCCTTGGTACGCTCGAGGAAGTTGTCGTTCACCGCGATCTCGAGACGCGTCTTCTTGAGGAGCTGAACCTCGAACTCCGTCCCGCGATAGGTCTCCGTGAAGCCCCTCTGCTGACCACATCCCTGCGCGTTGGACACCGACATCCGCGCCACTCCCACGTCGGTCAGCGCCTTCTTCACGTGATGCAGCCGATGGGGCTGAATGTACGCGATCACTAGTTTCATCGTTCACTCCGTTCGTGTTGAGCGTTGGGTATTCGGCAACCCGTCAGCGAAGGGAAAAGGTCTCGAACTCCGGGTACGCCTCCATGTCGTGCTCGGTGAGGTCCAGACCCCGCCGTTCCTCCTCCTCGCTCACCCGGAGACCGAGAGTCACCTTGACCGCTGCGAAGATCAGCAGGGCGGCCGGGAAGGCCACCGCGCCGAAGGCCGCAACGCCGATCAGCTGGGTCATGAAGTTGAAGTCGCTGCTGAAGATTCCCACCGCGAGCGTGCCCCAGATCCCGCAGGTCAGGTGCACCGAGATCGCCCCGACCGGGTCGTCCAGCCTCCACTTGTCGAGCAGGATGACCGAAAACACGACGAGCACGCCGGCGATCGCCCCGATCAGGATGGAAGAGGTCACACTCACCGCGTCCGCACCGGCGGTGATCCCGACCAGCCCCGCGAGCGCCCCATTCAGGATCATCGTGAGGTCGGGGTGTTTCTGGACCGTCCATGAGGTCAGCATGGCCCCGACGATTCCGGCCGCCGCCGCGAGGGACGTGGTCACGAAAACGAGCGAAACCATCCCCGGATCGGCGCTGAGCACCGAACCCCCGTTGAAGCCGTACCAACCGAACCAGAGGAGAAACATTCCGGCCGCGGCCAGCGTCAGGTTGTGTCCCGGAATCGGCCGGATCGTGCCGTTCACGTATTTCCCCAGGCGTGGCCCGAGAAGAATCACCCCCGCGAGCGCGGCCCAGCCGCCAACCGAATGCACGAGCGTCGAGCCCGCGAAGTCGTGGAAGTTCCGTTCCGAGAGCCAGCCTCCTCCCCACTGCCAGGACCCTAGGACCGGATAAACCAGAGCGACGTAGATCGTCGAAAAGATCAGGAAAGAAGGGAGGTGAATGCGCTCGGCCACGGCGCCTGAGACGATCGTCGCGGCGGTCGCGGCGAACATCGCCTGGAAGATGAAGTCGGTCCAATAGGTATAGCCAGGGTTGTAGGCGGACGTCAGCCCGGCCGCGTCGGTCCCGATCCCGAATCCGGCGAAACCAAAGACCCCGGCGATCGAGAAATCCCCCGGATACATCAGGTTGAAGCCTACGAGCGCGTAGGTGAGCAGCCCGATCGCGACGATGGCCACATTCTTGAAGATGATGTTCGTGGTGTTCTTCGACTGGGTCAGCCCGGCTTCGACGCTGGTGAATCCCAGGTGCATGATGAACACCAGGAACGTGGACACCAACATCCAGGTGTTGTTGACCGTGAAGACCGCGTCCGCCGCCGTCACCTCCACCTCCTGAGCCCCGGCGAGCGCGGGGAGCCCCACGAGAAGAAGGGCCGGAAGGGCGGGCAGGAGTTTGCGAAAGTGCCGCATGTGTAATTTTCCTCCGATCGGACCGGGTGGACGACCTCATCGCGCGAGCCGCGACATCGAGGCGGCCAGTAGGGGCAAAGCATGTGCCAGGCGACTCACGCGTCGCCTGGACCGTCGGAAAGCGTTCTGGCAATTGTGTTTTTGGGCTTCGGAGAAGTGCCCGGAAGGGCCTTAGGAAACAGTCCGGAAAGCTACACCCAGGTAGGTGAACCGGAGCATCCTACATTCCGGTGGCCTGCACTCCGGTGTCACTCGAGGGCGTATTTCTGAACGCGCAGCCCCATGACGCGCTCGGTGATCCCGAGGAGGCGCGCCGCGGCAGCGCGGTTCCCCCGGCTCACCTTGAGCGCGTCAATGATGAGCTCCTTTTCGAGCGCCTCAACCTGGGACTCCAAGGGACCCGATCGGGCGTCTTCGGCCCGCGCCATCTGGAGGCTCGGAGGGAGGAGCCGTGCGTGGATCACGTCACTGTCCGCGAGGAGCACGGCGCGCTCGATGGCGTTTTCGAGCTCGCGCACGTTCCCCGGCCAGTGATACGCCATGAGAAGGTCTATCGCCGGCGTCGACAGCCGAACGATCGATCGCCCATGCCGCGCGCTGTACTTTTCGATGAAGTGGTCGGCGAGGAGAATGATGTCGGTCCTCCGCTCCCGGAGCGGAGGGACGTGGATGGGGAAGACGTTCAGCCGGTAATAGAGGTCGGCCCGAAACCGGCCCTCCTCCATGTCTTTTTCCAAGGGACGGTTCGTGGCCGCGACGACGCGTACGTCGGCGTCGAGGACCTTGTTTCCTCCGACGCGTTCGAATTCCCGCTCCTGGAGCACCCGGAGGAGGCGCACCTGGACGGTCGGAGTCAGGTCTCCGATCTCGTCGAGGAAGATCGTCCCGCCGGCAGCGCGCTCGAAGCGCCCCACCCTCTGCTGGACCGCTCCGCTGAACGCACCCTTCTCGTGGCCGAAGAGCTCGCTTTCAATGAGCCCCTCGGGGAGGGCGGCGCAGTTCACGCGGATAAAAGGTCCCTTCGCGCGCGGGCTCCCGTAGTGAACCGCCTGCGCGATCAGCTCCTTCCCGGTGCCGCTCTCCCCCCGGATGAGCACCGTGGCGTCGCTCCTCGCCACCTGGTCGATCATTTCGTAAACGGGGGCCATTTCCCGAGAGTTGCCGATGATGTTCGCCGGACGGTATTTGTCGGCCAGCTCCCTCTGGAGGCGCTCGTTTTCCGCCACGAGCGCCGCTTCCTCTTCCGTGAACTGCTGGAGCCGAACCGCATGTGCGATCAGTGAGGCGATGATCGAAAGGACGCGAATGTCCTCGTCGAAGGAGACGTCATGCCCGTAGGAGCGCTCGACGCTGAGCGCCCCGATCGTCTCGTTCCCGAGCCGGACGGGGACGCAGACGAAGGCCATCTCCGTAGTTCGTTCGTCCCCCGAACGGATTCGATTGAGGAAGAGGGGCTCGGCCGAGATGGTGGGGACCACGACCGGCGCACCCGTCTGGACGACCCGCCCGGTGATACCCTCGCCAAGGCGGTACCGCGCTCGCTGGCGCTGGTCGTCGGTAAGGCCGACCGCCTCATGCACCAGAATCTCTGATGTCCGCCGGTTGAGAACGGTCAGAGTGGCATACTCGACATTCATGTGCCGGGCGAGCGCGACGAGGCTGGGCTTGACCGCCGCCCGAACGTCAGAAGACTCGTCCAGGAGCGTAGCCGCCTCGTAGAGGAGGGAAAGCCAGCGCGACCGATCCTGAATTTCGACCAACGTTTACCCCGGTGTAGGAAGTCCCACGAACAAGTGCCCAGAATCATACCAATTGGTAGGATCAGAATACAGCGCATTCACCCGAACAGCGCTGGACGCGCCACCCGGCCGGGAGCCCGGCCTACGCCGTGCCCCCGACCGGGCCTTGCCGCAAATCCGTGGCGCGCGAAACCGGCCGCGCCCGGCCCTCATCCTCAACGGATCGTGAAAGTCTTGCTGACACCGGCCACGAGGGTCAACTCGTGCGTGGGCTCACCCTCGTCGTCCAGCGCGCTGGAAAGCATCGAGTCATTCCAGATCCCGGAGATGATCCAGTCCAGGTCGGCGGCGGAAAAGGCGAAGCCGGCTTCGAGGTACTTCCCGGCGTCGCCTATCTCGGCCAGCGCCATGTCGGTCCCAAAGGCACCGATCGTGGCGTAGACCCCATTCCGCTCGGCAGTGAGCCCGATGAAGCTGTAGTCCACCTCATCGCCGAAGTTGCTGTACTGTCCGAACGAGTATTCGAGTGCGAGCGGGCCGACCCCCAGGCCTACATTCGCCTCGAGGTACGTGTCGTCGAACTGGCCCGTATAGAAGTACCCCGTCCCACCGAGGCTCAGGCTGGCCATCTCGGTGAGATCGAGCCCGTATCCGGCATAGACGTCGATTTCCGCACCGTCCCCGACATCGGCACCCCACGTGCCCGCGTAGAAGCCACCGGCGGCCAGGTCCAGACCGGCGCTTGCCGACGATGCCTTCTGAAGGATCCCTCGGTAATAGTACTCGCTCACCCACCCCGCATTCGCCGAGACGTCGACCTCCTGCGCGGAACCAGGCATCGGGGAGAGCGCCGCCATGATAATCGCGGGCGCCAAGAACGTACGTCTCATTTCAGTGACCTCCTGGGAGGAATGGGCATCCAGTGGAATCGGTCCCGACGTGCGGGAAGGCGCGAACTTGCAGGGACGGGAATGCGAGTCTCGTGCCAGTCCAGATTCACTTGACTCAAGATGTTGCAGAAAAACGACTTACACGCTAACCTGAGGGGACCCGCACGGCCGCGAACGTCCTACGGGAAGGTGGGAAAAGGGGTTAAGGCTACCAAAATGTATGAGTGCCGCACCCCTCTCCGGGTTGGCGATCCGGCGCCATCCGCAGTGGACCCCGCGCGCTGACGGCGCGAGGGGGTGGGTCCGCTTGCTGGACCCACCCCCTCGGCCAACCTCTCCTGCCCATCCGCCCCGCCAATCCTAGGGGACGCCCGTCAATCCACGGCCGCCTCTTCCTCGGACGGTTCCTCTTCCAGCCCGGGAATGAGCCCACCCGGCTCGGTGAGGGGGAGGATCTCCTCGTCGTAGAACGCCTCGTCCACCATGAACTCGATCCCCGAGTACCGGTGGATTCCCGTCCCGGCCGGGATCAGGTGCCCGATGATGATGTTCTCCTTCAGTCCCTTCAGGTCGTCACGGGCCCCGCGAACCGCCGCGTCGGTCAGCACGCGCGTGGTCTCCTGAAAGGAAGCCGCGGAGATGAAGGACTCCGTCGTGAGGCTCGCCTTGGTGATCCCGAGGAGGAGGGGTTCGGATCTCGCCGGCTTCGATTTCTCGGCGACGGCCCCCTGGTTCACGTCGCGGAACTGGGAGCGGTCCACATGTTCGCCCTCGAGGAAGGCCGTCTCGCCGGGGTCGGTGATGCGCACCTTCTGGAGCATCTGGCGGACGATCACTCCGATGTGCTTGTCGTTGATCTTCACTCCCTGGAGCCGGTAGACCTCCTGGATTTCGTTCAGGAGGTACTCCTGCACCGCCCGCGGGCCCTTGATCCGCAGAATGTCGTGAGGGTTGATCGGACCCTCCGAAAGGCGGTCCCCCGCCCGCACCTGGTCCCCCTCGTGGACCCGGAGGTGTTTCCCGACCGGGACTTCGTAGGTCCGCTCGGGTCCGGATTCCGGCTTGATTACGACTTCGCGCTTTCCGCGCTTGATCTCGCCGAACCGGACGTCCCCGTCGATCTCGGTGATCACCGCCGGGTCCTTCGGGCGCCGAGCCTCGAAGAGCTCGGCCACTCGCGGGAGGCCGCCGGTGATGTCGCGGGTCTTGTAGACCTCGCGCGAGATCTTGGCGAGCGTCTCGCCGGGCTTCACCTGCGTCCCGTCCTTCACGATCAGCTGGGCACCCACCGGGACGATGAACTCGCGAAGTTTCTTCGCCTTCTTCTTTTCGTCCCAGACCTGGATCGTGGGGTGGAGTTTCTTGTTCCGGTCCTCCGTGATCACCATCTGCCGGCGGCCCGTGGATTCGTCGAGCTCTTCGCGCATCGTCTGGTCTTCGACGATGTCCACGAAGCGCACGACACCCCCCGCGTCCGCGACGATCGGCTCCGAGTACGGATCCCAGGTGAAGATCATGTCCCCGACCGCGATCTGCTGTCCCAGCGTGACGGTGAGCGTCGCGCCGTACGGAACGGAGAGACGGCTCCGGATCTGTCCGCCTTCGGTCTTGAGAATGATCTGTCCCTCCCGGGAAGTGACGACCTGGTCCCCCTCGGGATTCTCCACGGTGTTCACGCGCTCGAGAGCGATGACCCCCTCCATCTTCGACTTCCGCTGGGTCTGCGCCGCGATGCGCGCCGCCGTTCCCCCGATGTGGAAGGTCCGAAGCGTGAGCTGCGTTCCCGGCTCCCCGATGGACTGGGCCGCGAGAATTCCGACGGCCTCTCCGATGTCCACGGGAGCCATCGTGGCGAGGTTCCGCCCGTAACAGGTCCGGCAGACGCCCCGGCGCGCTTCGCAGGTGAGGACCGAACGGATCTTCACCATCTGAATCCCGGCCTCCTCCACCGCGTCGGCCGCGTCTTCGAGGACAACCTTGCCGGACTCGACGAGGCGCTCCCCATCGAGCGGGTCCACTACGTCCTCGAGCGCGACGTTTCCGACGATACGGTCCTTCAGCGGCTCGATGATGTCTTCCCCTTCCTTCAGGGCGGTCATCTCGAGCCCGAGGATCGTTCCACAGTCCTCTTCGGTAATCGTGACGTCCTGGGCCACGTCTACGAGGCGGCGCGTGAGGTAACCCGCGTCCGCCGTCTTGAGCGCCGTGTCCGCGAGTCCCTTCCGGGCGCCGTGAGTCGAGATGAAGTACTCCACCACCGAAAGCCCCTCGCGGAAGTTCGACTTGATCGGGCTTTCGATGATCTCGCCGATTCCTCCGGTCAACTTCTTCTGGGGCTTCGCCATCAGCCCGCGCATGCCGGCGAGCTGGCGCATCTGGTCGCGGTTACCGCGGGCCCCGGAGATCATCATCATATGGACCGGATTGAACCCATCTTTCGACCGTTCCAGGCGACGCACCATCGCGTCCGCGACGTCGTTGTTCGCGTGCGTCCAGGTGTCGATGACCTTGTTATAACGCTCCCCGTTCGAGATGAAGCCCGCAGCGTAGGCACGCTGGAAGCGGGTGACCTGCTCTTCCGCGTCCCGGAGGATCTCGGCTTTTTCCTGCGGAACCTCCAGGTCGTCAATTCCCACGCTCACCCCTCCCAGCGTGGCGTAGCGGAAGCCGAAGTCCTTCAGGTGATCGAGGAACGCGGTCGTCCGCGCCATTCCGACGTCGGTGAAGCACTGGAAGACGAGGTCGCCGAGCTCGCGCTTCCCGAAGCTCTGGTTGAGGAATCCGATCTCGTCCGGAATGATCGAATTAAAGAGGACACGACCCACCGTGGTCGGAATCCATCGCCCCGGCTCGCGGCGCCCGTCTTCGTCTTCGCCCGGCTTCGCGAACCAGAACCAACAGAGCGTGTGGAACGAAACCATCTCGTGGGCGAGGACCATTTCGACCTCGCCATAACTTCCGAAATGTCGCGCCTGCGCGTATAGACTGGCGCGCTTCTTCTCCGTGTCCGCCCGCGCCGCCTTGGTCGCCCCACCCTCTCCGAGGATCCGCTCGATGTCCTGGATCTCCAGCGAAGTCTTGGTCAGGTAATACGACCCCATGACCATATCCTGCGTCGGCGCCGCGACCGGACGTCCGTTCGACGGGAGGAGGACGTTGTTCGAGGAAAGCATGAGGACCCGAGCCTCGAGCTGCGCCTCGAAGGAGAGCGGGAGGTGCACCGCCATCTGGTCGCCATCGAAGTCCGCGTTGAAGGCCGCGCAGACGAGCGGATGCACACGGATCGCCTTCCCCTCGACGAGAACGGGCTCGAAAGCCTGGATCCCGAGCCGGTGCAGCGTCGGGGCGCGGTTCAGCAGGACCGGATGGTCCCGAATGATGTCCTCGAGGACCTCGTAGACCTTCGCGTCGTCCTGCTCGACGATCTTTTTCGCGCGCTTGACGGTTTCGGCTTCGCCCCTCCGCTCCAGCTCATGGATGATGAAGGGCTTGAACAGCTCCACCGCCATCGCCTTCGGAAGCCCGCACTGATGCAGCTTGAGCTCCGGCCCAACGACGATCACCGAACGCCCCGAGTAGTCCACGCGTTTCCCGAGGAGGTTCTGCCGGAAGCGTCCCTGTTTCCCCTTCAGCATGTCGGAGAGCGACTTGAGCGGACGCTTTCCGCGCCCTCGGATCGCCTTCGAGCGGCGCCCGTTGTCGAAGAGGGCGTCCACCGCCTCCTGGAGCATCCGCTTCTCGTTCCGCAGGATGACTTCCGGGGCGCGCATCTCGATGAGCTTCTTCAGCCGGTTGTTGCGATTGATGACACGCCGGTAAAGGTCATTCAGATCGGAGGTCGCGAAGCGGCCGCCATCGAGCGGGACGAGAGGACGCAGGTCCGGCGGGATCACCGGGACGACGTCCATCACCATCCATTCCGGGCGATTCCGCTCATCGGGGGTCCCTCCCGAATTCCGGAGCGCGTCCACGACCTTGAGCCGCTTCAGCTTCTTCTTCTTCCGGTGCTGCGAGGTCTCCGTTCGGATCTCGTTTCGTAGCCAGTCCGCGAGACGATCCAACCCCTTTCCGTCCTTGTTTTTCTGGGCGATGGAGCGCTCGGGCGCATCGAGGAGCTTGAGGAGGGTCCGCACCGCATCGGCCCCGATCTGCGCCTTGAAGTCTTCGTCCCCGTCCTCACGCGCCTTCACGCGGAGGTCGTAATATTCGTCCTCGTCGAGGAGGTCGAGGAAGTCGAGCTCCTGCTTCCCGGGGTGAACGACGACATACGACGCGTAATAGATCACCTTCTCGAGCTCGCGGAGCGACATCCCGAGGAGGTAGCCCAGCTGCGACGGGAGCGTCTTGAAGAACCAGATGTGGCAGACGGGGACCGCCAGCTCGATGTGCCCCATACGCTCGCGGCGCACCTTCGAAAGGGTGACCTCGACGCCGCACCGATCGCACACGTGGCCCCGGAAACGGATCCTCTTGAACTTCCCGCAGTGGCACTCCCAGTCCTTCACCGGCCCAAAGATGCGCTCACAGAAGAGCCCGTCTTTCTCCGGCTTGAAGGACCGGTAATTGATCGTCTCGGGCTTCGTGACCTCGCCGTACGACCAACCCCGGATCTCTTCCGGTGAGGCGATCTTGACCTGGATGAAGTCGAAATCCGAACCGCGGGTGTCTCGGGACCGGGGGAAATCGATCATTCGTCGTCTATCCCAGAAAAAGTGAGCTTCTTCAGCGGCCTACTGAGCCCTGCCCCGCCCTATTCGTCTCGCCCGAGCGTCACGGAAAGTCCGAGCGCCTGGAGCTCCTTCACGAGGACGTTGAAGGATTCCGGAATCCCCGGATCCGGGAGATTTTCTCCCTTGACGATGGCTTCGTAGACCTTAGAGCGTCCCGTCACGTCGTCGGACTTGACCGTCAGGATCTCCTGGAGGGTGTGCGCCGCGCCGTAAGCCTCGAGCGCCCACACCTCCATTTCTCCGAACCGCTGGCCGCCGAACTGGGCCTTCCCCGCCAACGGCTGCTGCGTGACGAGGGAATAAGGGCCGATGCTTCGGGCGTGGATCTTGTCGTCCACCAAGTGGGCGAGCTTCAGCATGTAGATGGAGCCCACCGTGATCGGGTGGTCGAATTGGCGTCCGCTCCGCCCGTCCCGAAGCCAGATCTTTCCATCCGGACGGATCCCCGCCCGGGTCATGAACTCCACGACCGCCGCCTCGAGTCCGGAGTCCAGCTTCCTTTTCCGGGAAAGGGAGGCCACGGCCGGGAAGGCGGCTTCGAGCTTGGAGCCACTCTGGTCCGACCACTCCTTGGCCGCTGCCACGACGAAATCGCGCATGTTTTCGAGCGCGCCCTGCGCTTCCTTCGGAACGTTCGCGGTCAGGTAGTGGTCGAGGCTCCGCCCGAGACCCCTCACCCCCGCGTCGATCCCGCTCCCGCTCGAGACCGGCGGGGGCCCATGGTCCTTCACCGTACCCTTCGGCGCAGGCGCGCCCACCGCCTTCAGAAGGGTTCGGATCGCCTTCTCCCCGTGGAGGGGGAACTTGGTCTTGAGTCCTTGGGAATCGCGCGCCCACTTGAGTCCGGCCACCTTGATGAGGAGTCCGATCTCGTCTTCCGAGGCGCCCTGGAAGACCGGAGTCTTCGATTCGAAGCCCAGGATCTGGGAGGCCCACCCGAGGTGCGTCTCGAGGATCTGTCCCACATTCATGCGCGAAGGCACACCGAGCGGGTTCAGGACGATGTCCACCGGGGTCCCATCCGGGAGGAAGGGCATGTCCTCCTCCGACGCGATCTGAGCGATGATCCCCTTGTTCCCGTGCCGCCCGGCCATCTTGTCGCCCACCGCGATCTTCCGCTTCTCGGCGATGTAGACCTTCACGAGTTGGACCACCCCGGGCGGGAGCTCGTCCGGCTGGAAGACCTTGTCGATCTGGTCTTCGGTGCGTGCCTTCACCGCGTCGATGCGGCTCTGGGCCTCGTCGATGAGACGCCGGATTCGTTCCGACATCTGCTTGTTCTGGACCTTGAGGGTCTGGAGGTCCACCTTCCGGATTTCCAGCTCCTCGATTTCCTCCTTCGTGAGCTTCGTCCCTTCGTCCACGAGCGGCTCCACCGTCCCCTTTCGGAGCATCAGCGCAACGGTCTGGAGGTGGAGGAGCTCGAGAAGCTCCTGGTCGCGCGCGTCCTGAATACGATGGATCTCCTCGCGCTCCCACTGCCGGAGCTCACCGATCCGCGCTCCGTGCTCCTTTTCGAGGAGGGGGTCGTCGATTCGGCGCGAGAACACCTTCACATCGATCACATCGCCCGCCATCCCGGGAGGAATGCGGAGCGAAGAGTCCTTCACGTCTTTTGCCTTCTCTCCGAAGATCGCGGTGAGGAGCTTTTCTTCCGGCGAAAGTTCGGTCTCGCCTTTCGGCGTGATCTTCCCGCAGAGGATGTCCCCCGCCTTCACCCGGGCCCCGATCCGGACGACTCCGCGCTCGTCCAGGTCCAGGAGCGCCTCTTCGGAGACGTTCGGGATCTCGCGGGTGATCTCTTCCATCCCCCGCTTCGTGTCGCGGACGTGGAGCTCGAGCTCCTGGATGTGGATCGAGGTGAGATCGTCGCCCCTCACGAGACGCTCCGAGAGGATGATCGCGTCCTCGAAGTTGTATCCGAACCAGGGCATGAAGGCGACGGTGAGGTTTCGCCCGAGCGCAAGCTCCCCGTGATCTGTCGAGGGCCCGTCCGCGATGATGGCCCCGCCCTTCACCCTGTCCCCCTTCTGGACCAGGGGACGCTGATTGATCGCCGTGTCCTGGTTGGTGCGCCAGAACTTCTTGAGCCGGTAGCGGTCGAATTGGGCGAGCCGGGCGAGCGGTTGGTCCGCCCCCTTCGCACCCACCGCCCCGGTATCGATGACGATCTCGTCCGCGGTGACTTGGACGACTTCTCCTCCCCGGGCCGCGGTGATCACGGCGCCGGAGTCCTGCGCCACCTTCCCTTCGAGCCCCGTCCCCACCAGGGGGGCGTCGGTGAAGAGGAGGGGGACCGCCTGGCGTTGCATGTTCGAGCCCATGAGGGCGCGGTTGGCGTCGTCGTGCTCGAGGAAGG
>JBBEBG010000020.1 GCA_040882465.1 Gemmatimonadota bacterium | reverse complement strand
GGGGGTGGGGTCATGCTCGTGAGAACCCTGGGGTCATCCTCGTGAGAAGTGACACGGAAGGCTCAATCGGAATCCGAATGAGGGGCGCCTCGGTGGGATCGCTCGTGAAGGCGCAGAGGGTGACCGAAGCTGTCGCGTCGAAGCTGTCGTCCTGGACGATGACCGCGGGACGAGGTTTGCCGGCGTAGTCGGTGCCGGCAGAGACGGTCCAGATTTCCCCGCGAGTCATGTATCATCCTCTGCGGAGACTGCGTCGATGAACGCCTGGTCCTCCTGCTCGAATCGACCCTGCGCCACCGAGGCGGATTGCCGGTGAGCTTCCACCCGAAACGTCGCCGATCGCACGTCGGGCACCCAGATCTGAATGGGCCGCAGCCCTTGTTGCCGCAACCTTTCACGATGCGCACGCACCTTCTCTCGCGTTGCCTTACGCTTCTCGGATCCAGACATCATGCGTGCTCCGGTTGGGTGGTTACATGTAACTTACTGCGAGCCGCAACGGGAGTCGAGGCCATCTAACAGGCGCATGAAGCTGGCGCGGGGAGGGATGTGGTTCAATTCTTCAGCAGATCGACGCGCAGCTTACGCGCCGGGACGTTAGCTCGTTTCTGGTCGTCCTCCGCGGGTCCTTGAGAGTCCTGATCCATCGGGTTATTGTCATACGTATAGATCATCGATGCCGGAGGTGACTTGTGACCGTTGTTACTGTATCGCCGAAGTACCAGGTCGTCATTCCCAAGGACGTGCGCGACAAGCTCAAGATCCGGCCAGGGCAGAAGGTCGAGGCGTTTGCCATTGGCTCGCGCATCGAACTTGTGCCGGTTGAACCGATCGAAAGGTTCCGCGGCCGTTACCCGAAGCTCCCACCCTTGGAGCGCGAGCCCGACCGTCTGTGAACGTCGTCGACTCCAGCGGGTGGATCGAATACCTGTCCGGGGGCAGCAACGCCGCCTTCTTCCGCAAGCCGATCGAGAGCACCGAACCACTTGTCGTGCCCTCGCTCAGCCTCTTCGAGGTCTACCGTCACATGCTACGGCATGTTGGCCAGGAAGAGGCTCTAAACGTGGTCGCGGCTTTGCGGAGTGGCACCGTCGTTGATCTCGACGACCGCCTTGCTCTCGAAGCCGCGGAACTCAGTGTCGAAACCAAGCTGGCGCTCGCGGACAGTATCATCCTTGCGACCGCGCGAGCGCACGATGCTGAGCTATGGACGCAGGACTCCGACTTCGAAGGCCTCGAAGGCGTCCGTTACCGGGCACGGAAGTGATTCGGGGGCGGAACGAGCTATTACCTCGGCCACTAAATAGGTGATAGTTTATCGGGGTTGTAGTATCTTGAAGCATGACCTTGATCGATGCCCGCACCCTGTCGCCTGATGCCCAGGCCGAGAAGCGTCGAACGGCGATTCGGTTGAGACAGGAGGGCCAGAGCTTCACGGAGATTGGCCGGCTGTTGGGTGTCCACTACATGACGGTCTCGAAGTGGTGCGCACGCTTCGAGGAAGGGGGGATCGAGGCGCTCGCCCCTCGCAAGCGAGGTCGCCGAACGGGGACGTAGCGAAGGCTGACGGCCGTACAGGAGCGGGCGATCCAGCGAGCGATCACGGACAAGACCCGGGACCAGCTCCGTCTGCCCTTCGCGCTTTGGACGCGAGCGGCGATTGGGGAGCTGATCCGGATGCGTTACGGCCTCACGGTGCCGGTGCGAACGCTGGGCCACTACCTGCACCGGTGGGGTTTCACGGCGCAGAAGCCGCTCAAGCGAGCCTATGAGCAGCGACCCGAAGAGATCGAGCGGTGGCTGAAGGACACCTATCCGAGGATCCGGGCCCAGGCCCGACGGGAAGGCGCGGAGATTCATTGGGGGGACGAAACCAGCTTGAGCACGAGCGACGCTCGAGGTCGAGGGTTCGCACCACGGGGCAAGGCGCCCGTTCTCCCGGTCCTGTCTCGACGCAACTCGGTGGCCTACCTGTCCACGGTCACGAATCAGGGGACGCTCCGATTCATGGTTCTGCAGAAGGAACTCGATGCACCAACCCTGATCCGATTCCTGCGTCGCTTGATCCGGGACGCCGATCGAAAGGTGTTTCTGATTCTCGACAATCTGAACATGCGCAAGGCGGCCAAAGTTCGAGACTGGGTGGGAAAGCATGCCGACGCTATCGCCCTGTTCTATCTGCCGCCCTATGCGCCGGAGTTGAATCCGGACGAGTACCTGAACGGAGACCTGAAGGCCCAGGTAGCCCGCCGTGTCCCCGCTCGCCAACGCGAAGAGCTCCAGCGCACGGCTACCGCCCATCTACGCAGCCTTCAGCGACGACCCGCTCAGGTGCGAAGGTTCTTCGAACATCCCGAGTGAGGTCGAGTAGCTCAGCCATTCGGCTTTCGCCCTCACAGATCCGTCGTGAAAGGCGTTCAGCGAGCGGAAGTTGCTTGGCAATCCATAGTACGTGTAGTGGCCTGTCAGCACTTGGCAGAGCCAGCGATGCTGTTCAGCGACCGGGGCGTGCATACGGCGCCTCGCCTCTTCTCTCAGCGACTTCAGCTTTCGCGTCAGTCGTTTACCCTGCGTCTTGCGTTTGACCACGAAACGCCCATCCCGCGACCACCCGCAGTAGTGGGTGAACCCGAGGCATGCAAACGTATCGGGTCGCCGGGCACCTCTTCGTTTCCGTTCGAGGGCCGGAAGTCGCCCAAACTCGATCATCCGAGTCTTCCCATCGTGAAGTTGGAGGCCGAAATGCGCCACCCGCCCCCGAATGTCTACCAACATCCGCCGTGCGTCCTATTCGTACTGGAAGCCCATCACGAAGTCGTCGGCGTACCGCACGATGACAACACTGCCTCGTGCGGTTCGCTCCCGTTTCCGTTGGACCCACAGGTCCACGACAAAGTGCAAAAAGACATTGGCCAGGAGCGGGCTGATGCCCGCCCCCTGGGGCGTCCCTTCTACCTTCTCATACCACCTTCCGCTCTCCAAGACACCGGCGAGCGGGCAAGGAGGTATCGCAGCCGGCGGAAGATCGTTTTCATCGGGGAACCTCGTCGTGAAGCGGGCTATGTCGTCCCCAAAACCAACTGAATCGCGCCGACCAAACGGTTGAACTCCGCACGTTCGGCGGCGAGTTTCCGGCGGCCGCGAGTGGTCAGCGTGTAGTAGCGCGCGCGACGATTGTTCTCCGACATGCCCCATTGAGCCTTGACCCAGTCATTGAGGAGCAGCCTCTGCAGGGCGGGATACAGCGCGCTCTCGCCGATGCGCAACACGTCGTCCGACGCCAGGCGCACGTGCTCGACGATGCCATAGCCATGCTTGGCTCCACTGACGAGCGCCTTCAGGATCAGGAGCTCGAGCGTGCCTGGAATAAGGTCGGAGGGTGAGTCGGTGAGTCCCATCAGCCAATGATGGGAATGCGGATACGGTCCTGTCAACTCCCCTCAGCGCCTGAGGGCACCTGCTCTACCAACCAACGGCGAGTCTACGCATCGCAGCAATCTGCGCCCGAACCATTCTCCGAGCTGTGAAGCAGTAGGGCTGTAGCTGGACGCATGAGATGGAAGAGGGTCCGTGAAGGAAATCTTGCGGCACTCGTATGGGAGGAGTGAAGGTTCCCACGCCACGAAGCCTTCGGAGAGGAAAGAGCGTCCATGCAGACCACGATCGTCCCTACCGTTCTTGCGTTTCTTCTCGCTGTGATCCCGGCACACACAGTCGTCGCACAGCAGCAGGCTCTCACTGAGGAGGCCGTCGTCGCTCTCACAGGCGAGTGGTCCGGAACGATCGTGGTTGGTCCGACCCTCAGTCAGGACGTCCGTTGGCGGTTCGAGCGCACCTCGTCCGGGGAATTCCTCGGATTCATGGGTCCGGTCGCAATGGGAGCGCCGACGATCCCGATGCAGAACATCACGTCCGAGGGAGTAACCCTCCGCTTCGCGGTGAATTCTCAGAACGCTGAGTTCGTGGGCAGCATCTCCGACGGGGCGGCGACCGGAACCTGGCGGCAGGGACAATGGGGATCGGCGATTCTCACCAGGCCGGATCCCGACACGGGACGGGACGCCCTCCCGAGTGGAGGGGCGTACTCGATGGTACTGGGCCAGTGGGCTGGACGGCCGGGCGAAAGTCCGGATGGTCCGCCCAACACATACTTCCGCTTCGAGTTGGGAGATGCGGGTGAGCTGATCGGCTTCGCAGGCGACACCCCCGGAACCATCACGACGCCGCTGGCGAACGTTGTACTGATGGGGTCGGAGTTGAGCTTTCAAGCCCCCGCGTAGGCACCTGCCGTGAGGCGATTCACCGGCGAACTCTCGGCGAATTTGGCGACGGGAGTGTGGTTCCAGGGGATCGAGGCTTCGGTCACCATGCGAAAAACGATATCTCGCGAGCGAGGATGCGATGATTCAGGCAAGCTGCTTGGGAACAAGCATCAGTGCCTGAATGGATCGGAAGGCCAAGAGGGATTGGAAATTCAATCCTCCTGCAGGCCACTCATCCGAAGGTGGGACGGGCATTCCAGAAGGTCCTGCTACACCTTCGAGCCGCCCTCCGCATCGTTGGCCCGCCAGAGCCCGCTCCGTCCCCCCGCCTTTTCCACGAGCCGGATCTCGCCGAGCGTCATCCCCCGGTCCACCGCTTTCCCCATGTCGTAGAGAGTGAGAAGGGCGACGGTGACCGCGGTCAGCGCCTCCATCTCCACGCCGGTGTTTCCCTGGACACGGGCCGTGGCGCGCGCCCGGACTCCCGGGAGGGCCGGGTCAGGAGTCATCTCGACCGAGGCCGAGACCCCGGCGAGGAGGTGGCAGAGAGGAATCAATTCCGCGGTGCGCTTCGCGGCCTGGATCCCCGCCAGCTCGGCCACGCGGAGAGGTTCGCCCTTCGGCCCGGCACGCACGAGCTTCTCCAGCGTCGCGGGGGACATTCGGATGGACCCCTCCGCGATCGCGGTGCGCGTCGTATGCGCCTTTTCCGACACGTCCACCATCCGGGGCCGTCCATCCGGCCCGAGGTGCGTCAGCTCATCCTCCGGGGTCGCGGAATCGGAGGGTGCGTGGTCTGGTGTCATCGGGCCTCCGCCGAAATGGCGCGGGAAAGGGATCTCGGAGCGGGGACGAGATCGTCGTGGAGCCCCCTGAGGAGCCGGCTCACTAGGAGCTGGGGATTCACATTTCCATCGGCCTCTCGCCGGGTGCGTTCGACCCGGGCGATCGAGCGGGCCGCACGCGCCGGGTGAATTCCGGTTTCCTGCACGGTCAGCTCGAGCCAGGCGCGGTTGTCCTCGTTCAGGAGAGTGACCTCGTGGAGGGCCGAGACGGCCGCCAGGTCGCGGATCCAACCCTCCAGAGCCGTGAGGAGGTCGCGAAGCCCCCGCGCCCCCCAGGGCGTCTCCGCCAACGCACGCGCGTACCGGTCGGCCGGGCTCGGGGCGACCGCGGTCCGGAGGAGGCGAAAGGCGTCCTTGCGGATCTTCTCGAGCGGGCCGTCCTCGCCTTCGTGAGGGAGGTACCCGAGCGCCTGGCCGATGGCGCCCCCGGAGAGCAAAGCCGCCTTTTCCACCTCGTCCTTCGAGGCTCCGCTCTCCCGCTCGAGGAACGTGCGGACCCGGTCGCGGGGGAGGGGAGGAAGGTGGATCGCGGTCGAGCGAGACCGTATCGTCGGAAGGAGGCGGCCCGGCTCGGACGAGGTGAGGACGATCCAGCTGTCCGGCGGGGGCTCTTCCAGTGTCTTGAGGAGGGAGTTGGCGGCTTCCTGCGCGGACTCCTGTGCGACGAGCTCCTCCGCGTCCCCGACGATGAAGAGGCGCCGCGACGCCAAGGCGGGACGCCGCGACGCTTCCCTGCGGAGGGCACGGATCGTCCCGAAGTAGATCCCGCGGAGCTCATTCGAGTAGGTGGGGTGAAGCGGCTCCTCGCGTCTCGCCTCCAGAATCTCGATCCGCGTCTCTTCGAGCGCCTCCTCGTCCCTCTCCTTCGATCCTTTCGACGCCGGCTTCTTGAAGGGGAAGTACCAGTGCAGGTCGGGGTGCTGGAGTCCCAGCGCCATCCGGCAGTCCTTGCAAGCCCCGCACGGGCCGTCGTCCGTCGGATTCGCACAGAGGATCAGCTGGCCGATCCAGAGAGCGAAGCGCTGCTTGCCGACTCCCGTGGGGCCGTGGAGAAGGAGCGCGGGCGGGAGCCGGCCCGAAAAAAAAGCCCGAGCGACGGCGTTCCGCTGATCCTCGTGCCCTTCCAGGGGATGTAGCGGCTTCATTCGCCGCCCGCGCGCGGGCGAAGCCAGGCGAGCGGGTCCATCGCCTCGGGCACTCCGCCCGCCGTGGGCGCGCGGATCTGGAACTCCAGCCGGGCGCCCTCGGGGGTGCTCTGGCCGCCCACCGTGCCGACGACCTGCCCCATCTCCACCGCGCGGCCCTCGACGACGCCGATCTCCTCCAGATAGAGGTACAGCGAATAATAACCACCGCCGTGACTCAGGATGACGGAGGGGCCGTACCCTTCGAAGGGGCCGGCCAGTGCGACGATGCCACCCCGCACCGCCCGCACCGGTGTGCCGACCGGGGCGCGGATTCCGATTCCGTTCCAGCGGAGCGAGGTGCCATTCGGGCGGCGCTCCACACCGAAGGGGTAGGCGACAGCTCCTTCCACGGGCCAGGGAAGCGTTCCGATGTCCGCCGTGGTGAGCGTCGCCACGGCGCCCGCCGGAAGCCCGGCCACGGCCCTTCGCCTCTCCTCCTCGAGACGCCGCCGCTCGAGCTCGGTGACGAGGCTCGACATGCGCACCTCGTCGGCCTCGAGCTGGTCCATCCGGCTCATGGCTTGCCGTTCTTCGGAGCGAAATTGTTGGAGCGTTTGCTGGTGCTCGTTCTCGATCTGACGAAGCTCGGCCACCTCGCCGAGCCTCGATTCCCGAAGTCGGCCCAGCTCCCGGAGATTCTCCTGGAGATCCAGGTTCTGCGCCGACAGCTCTTCCTCCAGCGCCTGCGTGGTCGAGACGAGGGTGCGGTCGTACGCCGCGATGACCTGGAGGTAGCGGTACCGGTTCAGGAGCTCCGAGAAGGAATCGGCACCGAGAAGGACGCGGGCGGTGTGGAGGGGACCTCGCTTGTAGATGTCACGAAGCCGCCGCTGGAGGATCGCCTCGCGCTCCCGGAGCTGCTCGCGCGTCAGCAAGAGATCGCCGGTGGTCCGATAGGTCTGAGCTGTCGCCGCTTCGGTCTGAAAGTCGATTTCCGCCAGGACCGAACGCGAGGCGCTGAGCTGGCGCTCGATGTTCTGGAGTGCGCCGGCGACGTTCTGGACGCGGGACCGGAGCGCGTCCATCTCCCTCTGGAGCTGAGCCCGCTCCTCGCGAATCTGCTCGAGGCGCCGCTGGCTCTCCTGGATCTCCCGGCGGAGCTCTTCCGGCTGCTGGCCGGCGAGGGGAAGGGCGACGACGATCCCGAAGAGGACCGCAAGCGATCGGGTTCTCCGAAGCGTCACCTCACACCTCCTGGAGGTATCGCCGGATCGCGAGCGCGCTCGCCGCGACTCCGAAAAATCCACCCGCGAGGACTCCGAGCGCGACCCACCGCGCCGGGATCCATTCCAACGGGAAGATCATGCGCGACCCGGCCATATAGGCTGAGTACGTCAGGAGAAGCGCGATGATCCCCCCCACGAGACCGGTGATGAAGCCTTCGAGGAGAAACGGGCGGCGGATGAATCCGTTCGTCGCTCCCACGAGTCGCATGATCTGGATTTCCTCGCGGCGCGCAAAGATCGCGATGCGCACGGCGGTGGCGATGATCAGCGCGGCGACGGCGCCGAAGGCGATTCCCAGGATCGTCGTCGTGACCGTCCCGACCCGGCGGAGGACGAAGAGCCGGTCCACCCAGTCCTGGCCGTAGACGACGTCTTCCACGAATGGATACAGCGAGGTGACTCCCGCGACCCGGGCGACGGACTCGGGATCCCGATTCCCGGGATGGAGCTCCACCTCGATCGAAGCCGGAAGCGGGTTTCCCTCGAGCCCCATGAAGATGTCCTGGAACTCGGGAAGCTGCTCCTCGGCCAGGCGGAGCGCCTCCTCTTTAGAGACAAAACGCACGGCGCGGACTTCCGCCATCCCGAGAATGGCCTCCTGCGCGGCGATCAGCTCCGCCTGCCGCGCGTCATCGCGCACGAAGGCGACGATCTCGACGCGCTCCTCCACGCGATTCAGCGCCTCGTGCAGGTTGAAGGAGACGATCGAGAAGAGCCCGGCGACCAGGAGAGCGAGCCCCACCATCGCCGCCGACAGGAAGGTGAGGAGGGGGGCCCGTCGAATCGCGGTGAAGGCCTCCCGAATCGAATACCTCATGCGGGTTCCGCCGGTGCCGCCGCGGAGTCGTAAACGAGGCGCCCCTCGTTCAGCTCCAGCGTGCGATAACTCGGGTAGTTGCGCACGATCTCCAGGTCATGGGTCGCCATGAGAACCGCCATCCCCTGCGCGTTCAGCTCGCGGAAAAGCTCGAGGATGCCGCGCGCGGAGCGTTCGTCCAGGTTGCCTGTGGGCTCGTCGGCCAGGAGGACGAGGGGTTCGCTGACGAGCGCCCGCGCGATCGCCACCCGCTGTTGTTCCCCCCCCGAGAGCTCGTTTACCACGGCCCCGGACTTCGCCGAGAGGCCTACCTTGGCGAGGAGCCGGTTGGCCCGCGGCACCAGCGCTTTCCGGGCGGTTCCCGTGACCTCGAGGGCGAAGGCGACGTTCTCGGCGGCGGTGCGGCCGGGGAGGAGCCGGAAATCCTGGAAGACGAATCCCACCTTCCGTCTCACCTTCCAGACATCCGAAGGGGGGGTCACCTCGGACGAATACCCGCAGACCCGCACTTCTCCCGAGGATGGACGCTCCGACATATGCACGAGCCGGAGCGTCGTGGACTTCCCCGATCCGGAGTGTCCGGTCACGAAGGCGAACTCGCCCTTGCGAATGTGGAAGGAAACGTCGTCGAGCGCGCGGCCCCGGGGGGGATACTCCTTCGTGACGTGGGAGAGGTTGATCACGTCCGGGGCGCGTGCCGGGGGAGTGGACCGAACGTACCGGAAGCCCGGTTCTTCAGAAGATATTTCTGGCGGTGGGGCGGTGTCAAAAGAGTGGCCCCTCCGCGTCCCCCGCGGAGGCCGGCGCCAATCGAGCCGCGAGGCGAAACGCTTCCAGTGCGGAAGAAGGATCGGCCCGGCCCGTTCCCACGAGGTCGAAGGCGGTCCCGTGGTCCGGCGAGGTGCGGACGAAGGGGAGGCCGAGGGTCACGTTCACCCCATGCCCGAAGGCGAGTGTCTTGAAGACCGCCATCCCCACGTCGTGATAAGGGACCACGACCCCGTCGGCGGTGCGGTCGAGGAGGGTGAGAAAAGCGGTGTCGGCGGGGAGGGGTCCGGTCACTTCCACACCCCGCGCGCGCGCCGCCTCCACGGCGGGGGTCAGGATTCGCGCCTCCTCGTCGCCGAAGAGGCCGCCGTCCGAGGCATGTGGATTGAGCGCGCAGAGGACGAGGCGGGGCGCGGGAATCCGCCATCGGTCCCGGAGGCTCTCGTGAAGGAGGAAGATCTGGTCTTCGAGGAGCGCGGGCGTGAGGCGCTCCGGAACGTCACGAAGGGGGAGGTGGGTCGTCGCCAGGAGGATGCGGAGGGGGGCGCCGGCACGCGAGGTGTCCGCGTGCATTAGCATCCCGGCGCGTCTTGCGCCCGCCAGCTCCTGGAGGAGTTCGGTTTGTCCGGGGAAGTGCGAGCCGGCCGCGCGGAGCGCCGGCTTGTGCACGGGACCGGTGACGAGGACCGTGCCCTGGCGACGCCGGATCCTTTCGACGCCCTCCCGGATCGCCTCGAGAGAGATGGTCCCCGCGGAGTCGAGGGATCCGTCGAAGTCCCCGACCGCCTGGGCGTCGAATTCGTCGCCGAGCGCGTCCAGGCTTCCGGCGTCACCCAGGAGGAAAATTTCCGCGTCGGGTCGTTCGCGGCGGAGCGTGCGCGCCGCCTTCACGATCACCTCGGGTCCGATTCCTCTCGGATCCCCAAGGGTCGCGACGACGCGAATCCCCGGCGCGCCGCCACTCACCAGCGGGTTTCTACGTGCGTCTCGGCCATGAGCCGCTCGACGAGCCGCTCCTGAAAGCGTTGTTGGGAGATGATGTCTCGCACCTGGCCCCGGAGCTCTTCGAAAGTGAAGGCACCGGCCTCGCGCACCGCGGTCACCTCCGCCACGACGACGACCGGTTGACCCTGCCAGGTGAATTCGAGCGGGCCGACCACGTCGCCGGCGCTGGAGCTGCGGAGTGGGAGGGCGTAGGGGGCGGGAAGGGTGGAAAGTTGATCGAGGGCCAACGCGATCTGGTTCGGAATCCCGACCTCGTCTCCCCGTCCCTCGAAGTCGAGGATCGAAGCGCCGGCGGCCACTGAATCTCGGATCTCACCGGCGCGCATCCGGGCCCGGGACAGGTCTTCTTCGGTGAGGTCCGCCGCCACGAGGATGTGGTAAACGAGGCGCTCCGGCCCCCGGACGCGTTCCACGCGAAGGAGGTGGGCGCCGAATATCGTCTCGACGACGTCGCTGACCCCTCCCCGCTGCATCCGGAACATCGCCTCTTCGAGCTCGGGGATTCGTTCCCCCTGGCGCACCCAGCCGATCTCACCGCCCCGCTGTGCGGTGCCGGCATCGTCCGAGAACCGCCGCGCGAGATCCGTGAACTCCTCGCCGCCGCGCACGAGCGCGAGAATCCGCTCCGCCTCTTCGCGGGCAGCGGCGCGCGCCGAGTCCGACGGTTCCGGCAGGAGGACGACCTGCCGAAGCTCGACCGTCGCGGGACGCGTCCCGATTCGGTCCGCCTCCTCTTCGATGTAGGCACGGATCTCCGCTTCTTCCACCGGGGGAACGCGAATCTCCTGACGGCGCAGCTGGACGTAGCGCTGCTGAAGGAGCCCTTCCTGGATCTCGCGTCGTCTCGCGTCGCGATGCTGCGCGACGGTTCGCCCCGTGGTGGCAAGCGCCGATTGCAGCTGAGCCTCTCCTCCGAAGCTCTGCACCTCCTGCTCCCAGGCGAGCTGGAATTCCGCCTCGATGCGGTCCTCCGACACGGTGGCGAGTGTGTCCTGCTGGGCGGCGCGCAGGATCAGGGTTCGAACGACGAGGGCGTCCAGGACTTCGCGTTCGAGTGCAAGCCGCTCGTCCGCGTCCTCGGGGAGGACGACGCCCTGGGCCTGCAGCGTGTACAGCTCCTCGAGGAGGTCGTAATAGAAGATGGCCGAGTCGCCCACCACGGCAACGACCCGGTCCACGAACAACTCGTCGGGACCCGGGGACACCCCTGTGGCCGGCTCCTGCGCCGACGCGACGGACACACCCACAAGGAGCGCTGTCAGAAACGAGAGTGCGAATCGCATGTTATGCCCTCGTAACCGTCCTCCGGCAACGGGTTCCCCGGGCATCCTCAACGTCGCCCCTCGTCCCGTTCCGCTCGATCAATCCTGGCCGCCCGGCGCATCGCCCCCGGCACCCGGTGCCGGCTCGGCGGGGGGTGTCCCGGCTCCCGGCGTCGTTTCGGCCGGCGGGGCCTCCGTCCCGGGGCTGGACTGAGCCGGCGGAGGCACGATGTCCGGCACCACAACCTCCGGCGGCGCGCTGCGCATCTCACCGACCCGGGCAGTCGCCGCCGCCACGCCCTCGGGCGAGATCTCGGCGGTGTAGTGGTTCCGGAGCGGGACGGAGAGGGCGCCGAGCGGGAGGAGCTCCCGCGTCCCCGCCACCACGCCCTCGAGAAGGCTCCAGACTTCGCGTGACACGGCATCCCGAACCGATTCGGATCCCTGCGGCTCGATCGAACCGAGCGCGAGGGCCTCCCCAAAACTCGCGTATTGGTTCTTGATCTCGAGTTCGATCTGGGCGAGCTCCAGGGCATTGACCTGGATCCCGCGGCGCGCCGCGTCCGCGACGAGGAGCCGGTCCCGCACGAGGTCGTCCAGGAATCCCTCGAGGTGTTCGTCGAGGGCCATTTCCACCTGCATCCGGAGCTCCATCGGCTGAGCGAGGACGAAGTCGCGGTAATCCGCGGCCGTGTACGTTCCGCCCTCATGCACGACCAGCGCACGCCCCGCCTCCTGCGTGCTTAACTCGACGGTCGGATTCGCTGTGAGCTCCCGGACGCGGGCCACCGCGCCCTCCTGGATCTGGACGTTCGCTGACGCCATGACCTGGTCCAGGAACAGGGTCTCGGCCTCCGTGATCAATTCGGAATGAACCTGCTGGCGGAAATCGTAACCGAGCTCGTCGTACGCGGGGCTGTTCCTCTCCTCGACTCGGATCACGTGAAGCCCGAAGTCGGTCTCGACGACGTCGCTGACTTGCCCGATCCCCAGCGCGAAGGCCGCCGAGTCGAATGGGGGAACCATCGCCCCCCGGGGGAAAAATCCGAGGTCGCCCCCATTCGCCCCGGACCCGGGATCCTGCGAATACTCTCCCGCCAGCGTCGCGAAGTTCTCGCCCGCCCGCGCCCGGTCGCGGATCTGGCCCGCCAGGTTTCGCACCGAGTCCTGCTGGGCGGGCGTGGCGTTTTCCGGGAAGCCGAGGAGGACGTGGCGGGCACGGACCTGATCCGCGGGGCGGGTCTCCTCGAAGATCTCCCGGAGCTCTTCGTCCGTGATCGAGGTGTCCACCTGAATGACCGTATCGCGCAGGCGCCCCACGACCATGCGGGATCGCTGCTGGTCGATCAGCGTGGAAAGATCCACGGCGTCCATCTCCCCCTCTTCGTTGAGCATCCACGCGAGGAGGGTGTAATCGATCCAGAAGTCCGCCACGGCCTGAACCACGCTTGAATCCACCGGGATTCCCTCCGCGGGCGCGAGGAGCTGCGCGACCGGCTCCACTTGGAGGCGGAAGTCTCCAGCCCGCGCGATTGCGTCGCCCCCGAGTCCCGCGTCGCACCCGGCGGCGGCGAGAATGGCGAGGAGGGCAGTCTTACGGATCGCGTTCATCCCACGCATTTGAAATGCCTCATTCTTCAGGGTTCAGGCGGCCCGTGCTCGGTCCACCACGAGTGCGTCCAGCGCCCGGATCAGCGTCCGGGTGAGCGGCTCGGTTCCGGCCTGTCTCAGGGTGAGGGAGAGGGGGATCATCCGTCTCACCTCGACCTGCACCTGCCGGTCCCGGAAAGGCCCCTCCAGAGCGGCCATCCGCGGATTTGCCGCCGCGCGGAAGGTGATGCGACCCTCCCGCTCCTTCACGAAGATCCTCTCTATCCCGAGTTCCCGCCCGAGGATTCGCAGCCGATGCGCGTCGAGAAGGCGCTCGACTTCCTCCGGGAGCGGACCGTAACGGTCCACCATCTCCTCCCGCAGCCCCTCCGCCTCCGCTCGGTCCTCCAGCTTCGAAAGCCGCCGGTAAAGATGCAGTTTTTGGCCGGAATCCGAAACATACGGGTCCGGAATATACGCCGAACCGGGGAGGGAAACCTCCGGTTCGGGGAATTCCCGCTCCCCACCAGCGCCCCTCTTCAGGCGGCGCACCGAGTCCTCTAGCATCCGGAGGTAGGTGTCGAGCCCGACCGCATGAGCGAAGCCCGACTGGTCCGCCCCGAGCAGGTTTCCCGCCCCACGGATCTCCAGATCGCGGAGCGCCACCTGGTATCCGCTCCCGAGCTCCGTGTGGCGCTCCAGGACCTGGATTCGCTGGTGGGCATCCTCCGTCATCTGATCGGGGACGATGAGATAACAGTATGCGCGACGGTCGGACCTCCCGACGCGCCCGCGAATCTGGTAGAGCTGGGCGAGGCCGAAGCGGTCGGCCCGGTCCACGATGAGCGTGTTCGCGTTCGGGACGTCGAGACCATTTTCGATGATCGAGGAGCAGACCAGAATGTCGAGCTCCCCGACGACGAACTCTCGCATCACATGGTCGAGCGGAGAGGCGCCCATCTGTCCATGTGCGACCCCGATCCGTGCCGAAGGCAGCATCCTCCGGATCCGCTCGGCGATCGTGTCGATCGTGTCGAGGCGGTTGTGGAGGAAAAAGACCTGGCCGCCCCGGTCGAGCTCCTGGCCCAGGATGTCATGGAGGAGCGCGTCGCTCCAGGGAATCGCCTGGGTGAAGACGGCGAGCCGGTCCCGAGGGGGGGTCTGGATGAGGGAGAGGTTCCGGACTCCGGAGAGTGACAGCTGTAGCGTTCGCGGAATCGGCGTGGCGGTGAGCGTGAGGACGTCTACGGCCGTCCGGAGCTGTTTGAGCCGCTCCTTGTGCTTCACCCCGAAGCGCTGCTCTTCGTCCACGATCAGGAGGCCCAGCTCCTTGAAGCGTACGTCCGCGGAGAGGAGCCGGTGCGTCCCGATCAAGATGTCCACCTCGCCGCGTTCGACGGCGAGAAGGATCTCGGTTTGCTCCGCCGCGGACCGGAAGCGCGAAAGCGAGGCGACTTTCACCGGAAAGTCCGCGAGCCGCTCGCCAAAGGTCCGTGCGTGCTGCTCCACGAGGATCGTCGTGGGTGCGAGGACCGCGACCTGCTTGCCGTCCTGGACCGCCTTGAAAGCCGCCCGCACCGCGACTTCCGTTTTTCCGAAGCCGACGTCACCACAGATCAGGCGATCCATCGGGCGGAGAGACTCCATGTCCTTCTTCACGTCGCGCGTCGCCCGCGCCTGGTCGGGGGTGTCCTCATATAGGAACGCGGCCTCCATTTCGGTTTGCCAGCGGGCATCTACAGAAAAAGCGAACCCTTCGGCGAGCTCGCGTTCGGCATAGAGGTCCAGGAGCTCCCGCGTCATCCGCTCGATCGCGGCTTCGGTCTTCCGCTTGAGCGCCTTCCAGCGTTTCCCGCCGATCCGGTGGACTGCGGGCGGCTCGCCCTGATCCGTGTCTCCGACCCACCGCTCGATGAGGTCCAGGCGGTATACGGGGACGCGGAGGATCTCCTCGTCCGCGTATTCGATGACGAGGACCTCGAGGTTTTCCCCTCCCACCTCGATCTTTTCGAGTCCGCGAAAGCGCCCGATCCCGTGATCCATATGCACGAGGTAGTCGCCGGGAGTGAGCTGGGCGAGGCTCTCGAGAGCGACCGCCCCCTGAAATCGCCGCCCCGATCGAACCCGCCGGCTCCGGCGGAAGATCTCGTGATCCGTGAGGACGTTCAGGGGCGGGGAAGAGGGAATCCGGAACCCTCCTTCGAGTGCTCCGAGTCCGACCTGGACCGCGTGCAGCCCTCGTCCCCTGTCGAAGAGGATCTCCTCGAGCCGGTCGGCCTGACCTTCGTTGTCGCAGAGGATGAGCGTCCGCGCCTCGCGGGAGGCTTCTTCGTCGAGGAAAGCGGCGAGCCGGTCCATCTTCCGTTCGATCGCCGGGGGCGGCGTGGCCTCGAGAGAGAGCGGATGCCCGCCCTCGCGCGTCACGCGGAGCGCGGGAAGGCGGCGGACGATCTCCGACGCGTCCTGCGGCGGAAGGAGGATGTCGTCCACCGGACGAAGCTTCTCTCCCCCCGCCTCGCGGTCCGCCTTGATGCCACTCGCCTGGTGCCAGCTTCGCCCGAAGTCCTCCTCCCAATGCGCCCCCTCGAACCCGACGAGGATCGCGTCGGTGGGAAGGACCTCCAGGAGGGAGCGCCGCACGGAAGGGCCCGCCGACGCCGCGGCGGGGCGGAAAGACGCCGGAAGGAGGTTGACCGAGGAGAGCGTCCCGGTGGAGCGCTGATCGGTCACCTCGAAGAGGCGAATCGAGGTAATCTCGTCGCCCCAGAACTCGATCCGCACCGGATCGGAGAGCCCGAGCGAAAAGATGTCGAGGAGCCCGCCCCGCACCGCGATCTGTCCCACCTCTTCGACGAGGGGAACCCGGCGATACCCCATGGCCTCCAGCTCCTCGACGAGGAGGGCGAAGCCGATTTCTTCGCCGACGGCGAGGGCCAGGCGAAGCCGCGCCACTCGGTCCGGCATCGCCATCCGCTCCTGAATCGCTCGCGGCGTCGTGACGAAGAGTCGTCCCGATCCCCCGAGGAGCGCCTCGACCGCCTCCACCCGAAGGCCGTCGATCCTTGGGTCCGCCTCCTCTTCCGCGTAGAACCGCGTCTCGGTCTGGGGGAAGAGATGCGGTGCGCCCTCTCCGAGAAGCGATTCGAGGTCGGCTTCGATCCTCGCCGCGTGGTCGGGATCCGGCGCCACGAGCACGAAGATCCGACCCGGATTGGATTCGTGGAGCGCCGCGGCGAGCGCGGAGCCGGCGGAGCCCGCGTTCCCGCCGATCGTGACCCGCTCTCCTCCCCGGGGGAGTTTTGCGTTTAGTACGCGGACCAGGGGAAGGGACTCGAGGGCGTCGAGGACGGCGTGGGTTCGGCGTGTCATCGAGTCTTGCTCATGGCCGCGCTCCCGCCGGCGCCCGCTCTTTGGCGCCGTGTCCGCCGTAAGCGGCGAGCCATCCCTCGGCGACGAGGACGAGGAGGAGAATCAGCGCGAGGGGCCGCCAGACTTCGAGCCCTCGGCGTCCGGAAAGGACTGCGTCCGGCCACGCTTCGGCGCCCGAAGTCCCTGCCCAAGCGACGGCGAGGCGGCGGCCCGCCGCCTCCCGGTCGAGAGATGGGCCTGCGCCCGGGGTCACCGCGTTGACGGCGAAGAAAGTCGGCCCCCGGTCGCCGGTCGTCATGAACTCATAGATCCCCGCGGCCCCGGTCTCCGCGAAGAGGGGGCCGCCGGGGTGGGCCCGCACCGTTCCGTCCGGCGTGCGGACCGCGGAGGCGCCGTCTGGTGCCGTGACCGCCTTGCCGGACGGGACCCCGGCGAGTTCGGGGGTGTCGCCCGCCGAAGTCGTGAGGAAGTCGAGGAGGGGGACCATCGCGGAGGAAGCCGGAAGTCCCGATGCCTCCAGGGTCAGGGGCGAGGCGAGGACGAGGATCGGCCGCCCTGTCCCGGGGATCCGGAGGAGCCAGGGGGTCCCGTCGGACAAGGTGAGGAGCGGCTCTCCGGCGTTCCCCTCGTCGGGCGCGACGATCTCGTGGGCGAGGTGGACCGGCGGAAGAGGCGGTAGGAGGGCGCGATAGGATCCGCCCGTGACCGCACGCTCTCCGTGGGCGCCCATCTCCCGCGCTTCGACCCTCCACCCCGGCGCGAGGGCGGCGAGGAGGAGGTTGAGCGAGGGAAGGAGGGCGGGATCGTCCGGAGGAACGAGGAGGACGGGGGCTTCCGAGGGAGGGGGGACCGTCCCCCCCGGCCCGGCGATGAAGAGCTCCGTTCCCGCCCCGGCGCCCATCCGGATCCGCTCCGCCTCTTCCAGAACGGCGAGGGCGTCTTCGAGGAAGGGCGAGAGGGTCCCCACTGCCGTGACGATTGGAGACGGAACCGCGCGAAAGGCGAAAAAGGCGGCGTCGTCTCCCCGCAGGTCGTCGGGGTCTATTTCGACCCGCCCGCGAACCCATCCCGCCTCGAGGACCGGGAGGGGGAGGATCGCCAGGCCGTCCGGGCCCGTCCGCGCGGTCGCCACGAGGAGCTCCCCGAGATACGCGCGGACGAGTGTCCCATCCAGATCGGGCCCGGAAACCCGGACGAGGAGCTCGGCGGGCTCCCCCGCACGGGGTGTGAGGCCGCCCGAGACGAGGAGCTCCGCAACTCCGCGGTTCGCCGCCGGGCCTGCCGGAGGAGGCGCGATCCTGACCGCTTGCCCGCGGACCCCGCCCGTCTCCTCGACCGAATCGAGCGACCCCGCGCGAAGGTCGGAGACGAGGACGATCTCCCGAAGCTCCGGAGCCCCGGCCTCCATCAGGGCGGCGGCCCGCGCGAGCGCCGCACCGAGGTCCGCCGTCACGTGCGTGGGGGTCAAGCCGGCCAGTTGGATTCGCGCCTGCTCCGGCGTGAGGGGGAGGGAGGCGCTCCAGGGTTCTCCGGCCGCCACGATCCAGACCAGATCCCTCTCCCCGGTCCGGTCCAGCGCCTCC
Organism: Gemmatimonadota bacterium; assembly: GCA_040882465.1. NCBI lineage: Bacteria > Pseudomonadati > Gemmatimonadota > Gemmatimonadota bacterium. The sequence goes on along the minus strand of JBBEBG010000020.1, from coordinate 92,172 downwards.
TGGGCGCGTGCCACGAGGGAGTCGAGGACCCGGCTCGTACCCAGGACCGCTCCGGAACTGAGCCCGTTGTCCACGACGAGGGCGAGCCCGGCGGGGGGGTCGTCCCTCCCGCCCAGAGGCAGGACGAGGCGCGCCGCCGCGAGGACGATCAGCGCGAGCGCCGCGATCCGGAGGGCGAGAAGGAGGAGCTGGCGGAGTCGGATGATGCGTGCCTGCTCCTTGGTCGTCCGGGTGAGGTACCGGAGCGCGGGGAAGTCGAGTGTGCGACTCTCCCGGCGGCGGAGGAGGTGAATGAGGATGGGCACCGCGAGCGCGGCGAGCCCGAGGAGAAAGAGCGGCGCGAGGAGGGTCATGGTCCGGTCAACCGAGTCCCTCGCGCTTTCTCAGAAAAGCGCGGAGGGCGGGCCCGAGCGGCCCGGACGTATCGAGCACCTGGTATTCGATGGCCGAAGTTCGGAGCCGCCGCCGCCACTCCTCGATCGCTCCATTCACCGCCTCTCGGTATTCGCGCCGCACGTCCGACACGTCCACGACCAGGTCCTCCCCGCTTTCCGGGTCGCGGAAGCGAGCGTCCCCGGTCCCCGAAAGCTCTCGTTCCCCGGGATCGAAGAGGTGGAAGACGAGCACCTGGTGGTCATGGTGGCGAAGGTAGCGGAGGGCAGTGAGGGTCTGCTCCGGGTCCACCAGGAGGTCCGAGATGAGGACCACCAGCCCGCGCCTGCGCAGCCGGACCGCGACTTCCCGGAGCGCCGTCGAAGCGTCCGTCTTTCCCGAGGCCTCGAGGCCCTCGAGCCGCCGCAGGAGCTCGATCCACTGGCGTCTACCTCCGCGCGCGGGAAGCCAACCGCGGATCCGATCGTCGAAGAGGGCGAGCCCGGCCCGGTCCCCCTGGCGGATGAGGAGGAGTGAGAGCGCGGCCGCGAGCGTGCGGCCGTACCAGAGCTTGGTGGGGAGGGTGCCCGGTCGTGAGCTCCATCCCATGGACGTGCTGACGTCGACGAGAAGGTATGCGCGTAGGTTCGTTTCCTCCTCGAACTGCTTGACGTAGAAACGGTCCGAGCGTGCGTACATGCGCCAGTCAATGTGACGGAGGTCGTCCCCGGGGCGGTAGCCGCGGAGCTCGGCGAATTCGGCGGAAAAGCCCCGGTGCGGGGAGCGATGGAGCCCCATGAAGAAACCTTCGACGACGGCCTCGACCAGCACCTCGAGTCCGCCCAGGGCGGCCAGCTCTTCCGCGGAAAGCAGGTCGCCGCGACGACCGCGGCCGGAGGCGACGGAGGGGATATTCATCAGTGCCCGAAAGTTATCAGAGAGCCGGGAGGGATGGAACGTTTTGGCCGCATTCCGACTAGCTGTATCCCGGACGCACCCGCCCGGGACGTCCCCGCGGCGCACTCGGAGCGGTCTCACACGGATTCAGGCGACGTAATGCGGATCGGATCGGCCACCTTCGCGGTCACGGCCGCCCTCCTTCTGGGGAGCCCGGCCGAAGGCATGGTGCAGCGCCCCGCCGATGCGCGCGCGCGCGACGCCATGGAGACGCGGATCTGGCTGGATCGAGGGGCCGATCCGGTCCTCCAGGGCGGGGACCGGGTTCGGGTCTACTACCGGGCATCCCGGGATGCCTTCGTCGCCCTCTTCCATCTGAACACGGATGGGGTCCTCAGGCTCCTCTTCCCGGCCGGGCTGGACGAGCCTCTCAAAGTGAGGGCCGGCCAGGACTACCGGCTCCTCTTCCAGAATTCTACCGACTGGGAGGTCGCGGAGGCTCCCGGGGTCGGGTATTTCTTCGCGCTCGCCTCCGAAAGCCCGCTCGATTTCGCCGGCGTGGACATCCCGGCGAGGACGGAGGAATGGGCGACCCTCGCAAGGGTCGGAGCGCCCGTCCGGGAGGACCCGTACGTGATTCTCGACGGGGTCACGACCGCGCTCGCACCGGATCGCACGCGGGGAAGCATGGCGGTGGACCTCGCGGCTTACCACGTCGGGCAGGCGTACTCCTACCCCCGCTTCCTCTGTTACAACTGCCACACGGCCGAACCCTTCGAGCGGTGGAACCCGTACCAACAGGCCTGCCTTTCTTACCGGGTCATCATCTATAACGACCCCTATTTCTACGCGGCCACGCGTTACCAGGGGAGCCGCGCGCTTTATCCGCTCCCCCCGAATCCGGGACAATCGCAGTTCGCCTTCAAGGCGCGAGTGCCCGGGGAGTCGGGGGCGCCGCTCGTTCACGCGCGCACCGGACCCACGGACGCGGCTGCGGCCCTTCTCATCCCCCGCGGGACGACCTCCGCCGGGCCACAGCCGCCTCTCGGCGTCTTCTCGCCCCCTTCGAGCGTCCTGCCGGGCGCGTCTCCGGCCGCCGGAGATCCTCTCGGAACCGGACCCGAAACGCCTCAGGGGCGCCCCACTCTGGAGCGCCGCTCCAGGGGATCGCCGGATTCGCCTCCCCGTTAAGGCGCGCCTGGGTTAGCTTGCGGGTCGTTCCGTCCGGCTCCTCATCGCCTTCCGATCCGTGCGCACTTCGAACATCCGCAACTTTTGCATCGTCGCGCACATCGACCACGGGAAATCCACCCTCGCGGATCGGCTCCTCGAAGCCACGGGAACGCTCGACTCGCGCGACATGCGCGCCCAGGTGCTCGATTCGAACGAGCTCGAGCGGGAGCGGGGAATCACCATCAAGCTCCACGCGGTGCGGATGCGTTATCGGGGGAAGGGGGGGGAGGAATACGACCTCAACCTGATAGACACTCCCGGGCATGTGGACTTCACCTACGAGGTCTCTCGGTCGCTCGCCGCCTGTGAAGGCGCCCTCCTCGTCGTGGACGCGAGTCAGGGGATCCAGGCCCAGACGCTCTCGAACCTCTTCCTGGCGCTGGACGCCGGTCTCGAGATCATCCCGGTCCTGAACAAGATCGACCTGCCGGGCGCCGAGCCGGAGCGCCGGCGTGCCGAGGTGGCCGAGCTCCTCGGGGTGGATCCGGAGTCCGTCCTCCTCGCGTCGGCGAAGGAGGGGAAGGGAATCGAGGCGATCCTCGAGGCGGTCGTAGAGCGGGTCCCGCCACCTCGAGGCGATCCGGACGCACCCCTTCGCGCCCTCATCTTCGATTCATACTACGACCAGTATCTTGGAGCCGTCCCCGCGATCCGCGTCGTGGACGGGACCCTTCGCATCGGCATGACGATCGCCTTCGGCTCTCACTCCGAGACCTACCAGGTGACGGAGGTCGGGGTGCAACAGCTCAAGCGCGTCCCGCGCCCGGAGCTCGGTCCCGGGGACGTAGGCTACGTCGTCGCCGCCATCAAGGAGGTGTCGCACACCCGCCCCGGCGACACGATTCTGGACGCCGGCCATCGCGCGGACGAGCTCCTTCCCGGCTACAAAGAAGTGCGCCCCATGGTTTTCGCCGGGCTCTACCCCACGGACGCCGACGACTACGAAGAGCTCCGCGACGCCCTCGATCGCCTCAAGCTCAACGACGCCTCCCTCAACTTCGAGCCGGAGACCTCGGCCGCGCTCGGATTCGGCTTCCGCTGCGGCTTTCTCGGACTCCTCCATATGGAGATCATCCAGGAACGACTCGATCGCGAGTTCGGGGTTCAGCTCATCACGACGGTGCCGAACGTGGAGTACCACGTGCGGCTGACGAACGGGGAGCTGATCCACGTCGAGACGCCGACGAAGCTCCCCGACCGGAGCGCCATCGAAAGCGTCTCCGAGCCGATCGTTCGCGCGCGCATCCTCTGTCCCGCGGAATACATCGGCAACGTCCAGAAGCTGGCCCACGAACGGCGCGGCACTTTTCGAGGCATGCACTATCTGGACCGCGAGCGGGTGGAATTGGACTACGACCTCCCACTCGCCGAGATCATCCTCGACTTCTACGACCGGCTGAAGGGGGGGACGCGCGGTTATGCGGCCTTCGACTACGAGTTCCTCGAGTACCGCCCGGACGAGCTGGTGCGCCTCGACATCCTCGTGAACGGTGATCCTGTGGACGCTTTTTCGGTGATCATCCACCGTGACAAGGCCGAACAATACGGGAGGGAGCTCGTCAAGAAGCTGCGCGAGCTGATTCCGCGCCAGCAGTACCAGGTGGCGCTCCAGGCCACGATCGGGACCCGGGTCGTGGCCCGGGAGAACATCCGTCCCGTGCGAAAGGACGTCACCGCGAAGTGTTATGGTGGGGACATCACCCGGAAGCGGAAGCTTCTGGAGAAGCAGAAGGAAGGAAAGCGGAGAATGAAGCAGGTGGGCTCCGTCGAGATTCCGCAGGAGGCCTTCCTCGCGGTACTCTCTCTCGATGCCTGACCCCGACTCGGCGCCCGCTCCGGAACGTCTCCTCGGCGTCGTGGGGACGCTCGTGTGGGACACGATCTACCAGCGGGACGGACGGAACGAGCCGATCGAGGAGTGGGGTGGAATCGGGTACGCTCTGGAGGCGCTCTCCCTTTCACTTCCCGCGGAGTGGCGGATCGTCCCTCTCCTCAAGGTCGGCCGCGACCTCTCCGAGGAGGCCTTCCGTTTCCTCCGCTCCATTCCCCGCGTCCACCCCGAGCCAGGAGTGGAGGTCGTCCCCCAGCCCAACAATCGGGTCGAGCTCCGGTACTCGGGCCAGATTCGGGAGGCCGAGCGTCTCAGTGGGGGCGTTCCCCCCTGGGTTTGGACCGAGCTCGGGCCTCGGGCGGCCCAATGTGACGCCCTTTATGTAAACTTCATCTCGGGCTTCGAGATGGAGCTCGAGACGGCGGTCACGCTGCGGGAACGATTTCGCGGACCGACCTATGCCGATCTCCATTCGCTTTTTCTCGGAATCGGGCGGCAAGGTGATCGGATCCCACGTCCCCTTCCGCAATGGGCGGAGTGGCTCCGCTGCTGGGACGCGGTGCAGATGAACGAAACCGAATTCGAGCTCCTCGGGCGCGCCCAGGGAGATCCCTGGGCCCTCGCCGCCGGGATCGTGGGGCCCCAGCTCAAGCTGGTGGCCGTGACGCTCGGGGCGAGGGGCGCCGCTTACGTCGCCGGGGCGGGCTTCCGACCGGATCCCTTCACCTGGTCCGCGACCCGGGGGAGTCTCGCGGTCCCCGGCCCGGCCCGAAGCGCGAAGATCGAAGGGGAGAAGGACTTCGAGACGGGGGACCCGACCGGGTGCGGCGACGTCTGGGGCGCGACCCTCTTCGCGCGTCTCCTCGGGGGAGATTCTCTCGAAGAAGCGATGGGGACCGCGAATCGGATTGCCGCGCGAAACCTCCGCTACCGCGGGGCTCGTGGCCTCGGTGCCTACCTTGCGGGGCGGTTGGACGTGGGAGAGGCGGGACGATGAGAGTCCTCGAAGTTCCGCCTTCCCTGGACTACCACACCGTGGACCAGCTCATCGCGGCTTTGGATGCGGCGGGGTCGGAAAAGGTCCTCTTCGACGCCCGGCACCTACGGTGGGTGGATCCGGTGGGGATTCTCGGTCTCCTGAGCGCCGGACGGGTCGCGGCCGACCGAAGCGGAGCGCGCCCCGGCCTTCAGCTTCCCGACGGCGGCGACGTGCCGAGCTACCTCGCGCGCATGGGATTCGCGGAGGCGGCGCGCGAGCTTTTCGAGAGCGGATGGACCCTTCCCTCGCGCACCGGGAAATCTTCCGACGTCCTCCTCGAAATCACCGAGGTGACCAAAAACCAGGACGTGCACGAGGTCGTCGAGCGCGTCCAGGAGAGAGCCGGAACGATCCTTTCGCGCACCCTTTCTTACCCGGTTTCCGCAGTTGTCCAGTTTTCGGTCATCCTGTCGGAAGTGTGCCAGAACATCCTCGAGCACGCGGACGCCCCGGGGTGGGTCTGCGCGCAGACCTACCTCTGGAAGAAGCGCCTGGGACGCCAGGTCCTCGTGATCGGGGTCGGCGACGTGGGACGGGGCTTTCGGGGCTCCCTCGCGGCGGAGCACGCGGGGCGGTTCGCCGATCGTTGGGGAGACGCGACCGCCCTCGAGGCGGCCTTCATCCACGGGCTCACCCGTTTCCCCGATCAGGGGCGCGGGCAGGGGATCCAGCAGATCCGGAAGCAGGTCCGCCGTTGGGATGGCGTCATTGCGATCCGGAGCGGTACCGCCCGCATCGCCGACGTCCCCGAGTGGGAGGATCTCCCTCCCCTCGAAGACGGACTCGCTCCTTTCCCGGGGGCGCAGATCACCATCATTCTTCCGGCCCGGGCGGAAGTGCCATGACCGGCGTCCCCGATCCCCGGCTCGCGGCCTGCTCCGTGGACGTGCAGGCGATCCTCCGGCGGAGCGTCGCCAGCCTCTACTCGCATCTGGTCACGCGACCGACCGGGCGGGCCGTGCGCCAGGCCATCGAAAGCCAACTCGGCGAGCTCCCCCGCCCGACGCTTTCCCTGGTGGACCTCTCTTCCGTCTCCATTCTCGACTACTCCTGCGCGGACGAGGTCGTGGCGAAGCTGCTCCTGCGCGAGCCGGAGGCCGACCAGGAGGTGTTTTTTGTCCTCGCCGGCGTCCGGAGTCGCCACCGCGAGCCGATCGAGGCCGTTCTGGACCGCCACCGGCTGGCCGTCGTCGCGGAGACGTCGCCCGCGCGCTTCGAGCTCATCGGTTTCGGGTCCGATGGGGAACGGGCGCTCTGGGAGGTCGTCGAGCTGCGGCGCCGCGTCCCCGCCCGCGAGGTGGCCGAGATCGCGGCGGATGGAGAAGCCCGCTCCTGGCTCGATCGCCTCGTCCGGCGCCGCCTCCTCTTCCGGGACCCGATCCTCGGCGACCTGCACGCCCTGAGCACCCTCGTTCGACCCACCGGAACCGTGGGGGGAGGCGAGGGGTCTCAGTAGGCATGGCGTTACGCGCGGGAAATCGGCCCGCGTGGCGGGGTCCGCTCCCGAACGGGGCGGGCCTCCGGTTGACCGGCTCGCCGCGGCCCAGGTAGCTTCGCCGAAGCTGGATCGGACCCCAAAGGGGCCCCGAACCGGCCTTCTTTCAGGAGAGTGAGCCATGTCCAAGGAACGCGAGATCCTGCAGGTTCTGGATCAGATCCGTCCCGCCCTCCACGCGGACGGAGGGGACGTCGAGTTCCTCGGCTATGACGAAACCGACGGCATCGTCCACCTCCGGCTCATGGGGGCATGCGAGTCTTGCCCCATCTCGATGCTGACCCTCAAGGAGGGAATCGAGAAGCGGCTTCGGAGCACGGTCCCGGAGATTACGGAAGTCCTCGCCATCTGATTCGTTCGCCAGGGGCGGCGCGGCCGCCCCGGGGGTGAGCGGGACGGCGCTTCTTCGACCGAGGAAGCGCCGTCGTCGTGTATGGGGCGTGAAATTCCAGGGCCGTGCGGAGACGCGCCGGCCCCCGAACCCGACTGGATCGGGCGAGACATACAGCGGAGCTACGAACGAAGACCATGTCGGCGGAAACCCTGAAGGACTCGGTGGTTCAGGCGTTGAGCCGGGTGAGGCATCCCTCGACCGGTGAAGACGTGGTCAGCGGCGGCCGCGTTCAGGACCTGGTGGTGGACGATGGGGGAATGGTCCGCTTCGCCTTCCTCCTCCGCACGGAGGACCCCGGTTCGCTCGTCAAAGAGGCGCGCGCCGCCGTCGAAGCTGTCGAGGGCGTCTCCGGCGTCAAGGTGAATCTCCAACTCCCGCGGACCGCTGGGGCGCCCGCGGCCGCGGCGAGTCCGCCGCCACGCGGTCACGGCGGTCTCAAGCCCGGGTCGGTTCCCGCGCCCACGCCGAAGCCGGGAATCCTTTCCGACGTGGACCACATCGTCGCCGTCTCCTCCGGGAAGGGCGGCGTCGGGAAGTCCATGGTCGCGTCGAATCTCGCGGCGGCGCTCGCCAAGGAAGGGCTCCGCGTGGGGCTCCTGGACGCCGACATTTACGGACCCAACATTCCCCGGATGTTCGGAGAGACACGGCGCCCCAAGGTCATGGGAGAGAAGGGAAAGGAGATGATCGAACCGCTCGAGGCCCACGGGGTTCGCCTCATGAGCCTTGGATTCCTTCTCGAGGAAGAGCAGCCCGCCATCATGCGGGGGCCGCTCATCTCCGGAATCCTGAAGCAGTTTCTGGAGCAGGTCTCATGGGGACCGCTCGACTTTTTGATCGTGGACATGCCGCCGGGAACGGGGGACGCCCAGCTCTCGCTCGTGCAGACGATAGATCTGGACGGGGCCGTCATGGTGACGACGCCTCAAGCGGTATCGGTAGGGGATGTGCGCCGAGGAGTGAAGATGTTCGAGCGGGTGAACACACGCGTCCTGGGAATCGTCGAAAACATGGGGATCCTCGCCTGTCCGCATTGCCACCAAGAAGTGGATGTCTTCGGATCGGACGGAGGCGAGCGGCTGGCCCGCGAGATGGGCCTACCCTTCCTTGCCTCCGTGCCCCTCGACCCCGCCGTGCGGCGCGCGGGAGACGCGGGGACGCCGACGGTCCTCTCCGCTCCCGGCTCTCCCGCGGGGAAGGCGCTCCTGGAGCTGGCCGGCCGGGTCTTCAGGGAAGTTGCCGCGCCGGCGGGCCAGGGGGGCTGAGAGCGACCTTCCCGTGAAGATGCCCTTTCTCCCCCGTCCCTCGCGCGCGGAGCTTTCGTCGCGTCCGCTGCACGTGATCGCGCGCGACTTTCCCGAGACGCTCGAAGACTTTCGCCTCCACGGGATCTCGCTGGCGGAGGTTGGAGATCTGACACTCGACGCTCTCGAAGACCACGCCACGATCCTCGACCGCCTCGAGGAGTCCACGGCGTGGCGTCCCCGGACCGCGAGCGCCTGAACGCGATGGCGCGAATCACTCTCCTCACGGACTTCGGCGGGCGCGACGGATACGTCGGCGCGATGAAGGGGATCATGGCTTCGATCTACCCCGGCGTCATCGTGGACGATGTGAGCCACGACCTCGCCCAGGGGGACGTGGCGAGCGCTTCCCTCGCGCTCGGTCGCTACTGGGACCGGTATCCGAGCGGGACGGTGCACCTGGTCGTCGTGGACCCAGGCGTCGGCACGGAGCGGCGCGCCCTCGCGGCGGAGGTGGACCGCCGCCTCGTCGTCGCTCCGGACAACGGAGTATTGAGCCATGTCCTCGGCGCCGCCAAGCAGGCGAGGATCGTGGAGATCGTGAATCGCGATTACATCCTCCCCGAGCCCGGCCACACCTTCCACGGAAGGGATATCTTCGCTCCCGCCGCGGCCTACCTCGCGCGAGGGATTCCGATCTCGCGGCTCGGACCGCCGATCGAGGATCCGGTCCGGATCGAGGAGCCCAAGGTCCAAGTGGAGGAAGAGGCGATCGTCGGGCGCGTGATCGCCCTCGACCACTTCGGAAACCTCCTGACGAACCTCTCCGGGGGGACGCTCGCCGAGGCCGACGAAGTAGAAGTGAAGGGGAGGACGATCCCCGTTGCGAAGACGTACGGCGAGGTGGCGCCCCGTGAGCTCGCCGCCCTCATCAACTCCGACGGGTGTCTCGAGGTCGCCGCGCGCGACAGCTCCGCGGCGGAGCTCCTGGAAGCGGGGGTGGGGACGCCGGTGCGCATAAGACGACCCCGGGGCGGAACATCCCGCCCCGGGGTCGCACCTGCATGACCGGCTGAGGGAAGGTTACCGACCGCTTTCCAGCCACTCGCGGTCCGCCGCGGAGAGCTCGCCTCGCGACTTCCGCCGGTCGAAGAGCTTCAGCACGACCCAGCCGATGAAGACGATTGGCGCGACCTTGAAGAGGATGAAGGTCGCCAGTCCCCACGCGACCGAGAAAACGAGTCCAATCGCGGCGAGCGCGATTCCGATCGCGACGATCGTCGCGAGCCCCACCGCGAAGAAAGCCAGGAGCGTTCCGATCATTTTAATTCTCCAGTAGCGGACCCGGAGCGCCGGGTCGCGAGGGTCCTTTCGTGGCCCCAATCAACAATACGTCTCCCGAAGCCGGAAGATTCAAGGGTCGAAGCGGACGATCGAGATGCTTCCGAGCGCCGCATTCACCGAAATGTCCACGCGGATCGCGGCCTGATCCCAGTTCGAAGAGAGATAAACGCCGTCTCGGCGATCCAGTCCGGGTGCGTTGAGGGAGGTGAGGAAGGATTCGCGCTCCAGCCGGACTCCCGCCTCTCGCGGGATCCGGATCTCGAGGCTCCCCAATCCCATCTTGACGTCCACGCGGGTTTCCGCCCGCCGCAGCCCGTTCAAGTCGAGGCGAAAGTCTCCGACTCCGCCTTCCAGGGAGATCTCGGCGGCGTTCAAGTTGCCCAGGTCGCGTGCGCGAAACGAGGCGGCACCCACCTTGAGTTCGACCGATTCCATCTCCTCCGAATTCGGTGAAGATACCCGCAGGTCGCCGTCCGACGCACCGGTGTGAATGGAAAGGGAGGTGAGGCGGAGCCCTCCCAGGTCCAGATCGGCGCGGACGGCTCCGAGGTCGAGTGTCAGGTCGAGAGGGATTCGGTTCGTGAGAGTGAGCTCCATCTCGCCATCGGTGGCGCCCGACCGGAAGAAGCCCGTTCGTCCGATTCCTTCGACCCCCAGCTCGAGCCGCCCGTTCTCGAATTCGTGAACCGGTTCTTGCGAGTTCGCGTCGTACCGGAGGCGCAACGCGTAGAGCTGATTCGCGCTCCCCGCGGAGAGAGCGATCCGTCCCGCGCTGTAGCGAATCGTGACCTCCGCGCTCTCTTCGCTCGAGATCTGGCGGGAGAACTGCGCCGATGTCCATTCCTGCGCGGACGCCGGAGTCCCGAGAAAAGTGCCGGCGATGGCGCCGAGGAGGGCGAACGCGCCGGCCCGGGACGCCGTAGGCACCATCGAGACGTGGTCCGGGCTACGCAACTTCACGGCCCTCCGGTGGACGTGACGCCATCGTCCATGTCGAGCTTCCAGGCCGCTCCCGCGTAGCTCGAGCTCTGGCCACCCTTGGACAGGATGATCGCTCCCAGCCCGATGCACATGGCGAGCGCCGAAAAGATGAAGCCGACGGAGTGGAGGAGGACATTGAATACGGAGAACCAGGGTCCGCCCATCTCGAAGACGTGCGCCACGGCGAAGAAGGCGAGGAGTGCCGCGAGTCCGATGCCGATGTTCGCGGCCGCGCTCGTTCCGCTGAATCCCGCGAGCGACCGATCCTCGCTTCCGAAGATCCATCCGCCCAGGTTCCGTGCCACCGCCAGGTATCCGACGATCATCGCGCCGGCGAGGGCGATCGGGAAAACCGGAACCCACAGGAGAATGACCGGGATTCCAATGATCGAGATCGCGAGAAGAACAATTCCGACGACGAAGGTGGGTAGCGCGAGAACGAGGCCCGCGAGCCCCACCATCGCCGAGCGCAAAGAGGTCTCGCGCGCCGTCCGTGCGATGACCTCGAGGCGCCGTGGGAAGAAGTAGAGCACGCCGAGGCCGGCCGCGAGGAGGATCCCGAAGGTGACGCCCGTCTGAAGGACGCCGCCAATCCCGCTCCCGATGCGGGAGAGGGCGGATGCGGGGCGTCGGTTCTGCCGACGCGCCTCGGCCACGGCTACACTCTCGCGCACCTCCGCCTCGACCTGCCGCCGAATCCGCTCTTCGATCCGTACCTCGTCCGCGGCGGCCTGCGCGGTGGATTCGAAGCCGGCCGGTGGGGTGAGCCCGGGAACTTCCTGGATCAGCCCCAGGACCGCGCCCCGATTGCCGCCGACGTCGGCGCTCGACCACCGCACGTTTCCCTCGACGACGGCGTCCGGCCCAAGGTCGAGGGAGCCCCCGATGAGCACCACGTCTCCGGCCACCCTTCCGTCGAGGTCGAGATCGCTCTCCACGAGAAGGAGAGACCCCGCGACCGTTTCCCCCATCGGGATCGTGACCGTCTCGTCCACATGAATCCGGACCGCGCCATTCGGCAGCGCCTGCACGGCGGTTCCCTCGAGGGCCTGTGCGATCCGCGCAGTGAGGGCGTTCGCCGTCGCGAGCGATTCCGCGGCGAGTCCGGGGGGAGGCGCCCACCCGCGGAGGAGCCCCGGAAGGACCGCGGCGTCGGCCGCGATCGCCTGCCCAAGGAGCGCCCGCCAGGAGGACTCGAGCGCGCCGGCGGGTGTGAACTGCCCCGCCTCGGCCCCGTCGAGATAAAGTCTCCCCGCCCGCAGCTCGATGGAGAGCGCATCCCCTCCGGAAAACTCGAGTCGAAGGGTCGCCGCGTTTCCGGCGACGCTCACCTGATTCGCGAGGATCTGCCGTTCCTGCGCAACCCCGGGCGTGGCGCCGAATGAAAATCCGGTCGCGGCCAGGAGGAGGAGTGGAAGGATTCGGGACTCAGCCTGTCCGAACACGGTGCCTCGACGGGAGAAAGGGAGCCAAAACGTTTCTGTACATGACCCATCCGGCGGTCACGGTCGCGAGCCAGGTCAGCGCCGCGGCGCCCGCGAGCATTCCGGGAGCGGCGACCAGAACCTGAAGTGCCTCATAGGCCTGAAGGACCAATCCGCTACCCACGATCTCCTGCACGATCCAACCGAACCCGTTGCGCGCAAGCGCGGAGCCCTGCCACCCGAAGAAGGCGAAGAGGTCTCCGAGCGTGAGGAGGGGGTGGACGGCGACGATCCCCATGAGAGCGAGGAAGCCGGCGACCGGTGCGGCCACGACGCTCGACGCGGCGATCCACCCCTTCCGCGTCGTCGGCACGAGCCACCGGGCCGCGGCGAGGAGGCGCTCCGTCGGCCGCGGCGCAGGCGGCGCGGCGGTCGCCCGCCGCGCCCTGACGTTCCCCATGACGCGTGCGGCGAATCCCTCCGAAGGACGGAGGACCGGGAGCGCCGCCAGGGCCGCGACGAGACCGTGCCAAGCCTCGACCTCTTTCTCACACTCCGCGCACGCGGCGAGGTGAACCGTCGCGGCGGCGAGCTCCGGTCCGGCGAGCACTCCGTCGGCGAAATCCTGAAGAGCGCGCGGGGCGGGGTGGCGGGCGCCTTTTTTTCCGGCGCCCCGGAGAAGGGAGAGGATCCGCTCGCGGAGTGGCCGTGGGGCCGGCGCGACGGCGGCGGGCCGGAGGCGAGCCATAACCCGGTCGCTGAAGGCCGAAGACGGACCGAGAGCCGGAAGTGTGCCGAGGTCGCGGAAAAGGACCCGCCACCCATCGAGCTCTTCCGCACAGCGCGCGCACACGGCGAGGTGGGAGTCCACCTCCGCGCTTCGATCCTCCGGCACCTCACCTTCGAGGTAGGCCTGGAGGACTTCGCTTTCGATATGTTCCAGCCTGTCGTTCACACAGACCTCCGAGTTTCTTGACATCCATCCCTACGGCCCCCGGTGGAGACCGGTTTCAATGGCCTCACGTCGCCACCTCTGCGAGGTGTGTCCGAAGCTCGGTCCGCCCTCGGTGGATATAGGTTTTTGCGGTTCCGAGCGGCACCTCCATGATGTCCGCCACCTCTTCGTAGCTGTAACCTTCGACGTGACGGAGGAGAACCGCCGTCCGGTATTCCGGACGAAGACGCGCGATCGCCCCCTCGATCCGTGCGCCCAGCTCGCGGCTCTCCACGAACTCCTCCGGGTTTTCGTCCTGGGACTCGAGCACGATCTGCGACCCCATCTCGTCCTCCACGGTGGTCGCGTGCGGGGATCCGTGGATGGACACGGTCTCGATGCGCCGGCGCCGGAGGTGATCGATCGTGAGGTTGTTCGCGATCTTGAAGATCCAGCTCGAGAACTTGTAGGCCGGATCGTAGCTGCGAATCGCCTGGAAGGCCTTGATGAAGACTTCCTGCGCGAGGTCTTCGGCCAGGGCATGATCCCGGACCATGCGGACCACCAGGGAGAAAACGGGGCGCTCGTACCTGTGGAGGAGCTCCTCGAAGGCGCGGTCCCGCCCGGCGCACGCCTCCGCGACGAGCGCGCGGTCGTCCAGCTCGTTGGCCTTCAACGGCGCTCGGCCTCCCGAGTTGCCTGTGGTCATGCGGTGCCCCGGCGAGCCTTCCCTACGGTGAAGCCACAGTACAGGTTTCAACCCTCTCTGGTGGATTCAAGCTAACCCGGCTCGGGAAATGTCGTGACGGAATCCGAAGCGCGCCCCCGCGAGGGGGAAGATCGCGACCGGCAGGTCCGGGCCATCTTCTCCTCCATCGCGGGTCGCTACGATCTCCTGAACCACGTCCTCTCCCTCAATGTGGACAAGAGGTGGCGCCGGAAGGCGGTGGACCGGCTCGTCCTCGGGGGGACGCCGACACGAGCCCGAGTCCTCGACGCATGCGCGGGCACCCTCGATCTGAGCCTGGAGCTCGCGGGCCGCGGCGGCTTTCAGGGCACGGTCATCGCGTCCGACTTCGCTCATCCAATGCTCAAGGTGGGAGTTGATAAGCTGAATAATAGCAGGGTGTTACCCGTATGCTCAGATACCCTGGGGCTCCCCTTCCCGGACGGGACTTTCGATGGCGCGATGGTGGCTTTCGGGGTCCGAAACCTCTCGGATGTGGACGCCGGATTTCGCGAGCTGGGCCGGGTTCTCCGCCGGGGGGCACGGCTCGTGGTGCTCGAGTTCACGACGCCGCCGAATCCTCTCCTCCGGCCCCTCTACCTACTTTACTTCCGACGAATTCTTCCCTTTCTCGGGAAGCTCGTCTCGGGGCACCCCTGGGCGTACGAGTACCTTCCGGAGTCGGTCCGCGAATTCCCCGGGCCCGAAGCGCTCGCCAGAAAGCTCGCCGCCGCCGGCTTCGAGACGCCCGAGTGGGAGTACCTTACGGGGGGGATCGCCGCGATCCACGTGGGAAGGCGGCGGGGTTAGAAACCCGCGTCCCAGGGGGTCACGCTCCCGTCCGGCGAGAGCTCGTACACGGGACCGAGCTCCTCGAGTCCCGGATCGAACCGCGTGGGGTCGCCCAGGATGAGGATGGTCATCCGGGAGGGGTCGAGGTAACGCCCCGTCACCTCGGCGATCGCCGAGGGCGTCACCTCCTGGAGCCCTTCCAGGTACCGCTCCAACCAGCCGTCCGGGAGCTCCTGGGCGCGGTATCCCATGCGGCGCGCCACGATCTGCGCTGCGGACTCGAAGGCGAAGACGTAGCCGTTCGCGATCTCCTCGAGCGCGGACTCGACCTCGTCCGATTCCGGTGGCGTCCCCCTGAACTCATCCATGACGTCCCGGAGGAGACGTGCCGCTTCGATCGTGCGCTCGGGGCGGGTGAAGGTGAGCGCGCCGAGGAGCCCCTGGCTCCGGCGGGACGCGCCCCAGAGGGAAGAGGCTCCGTAGGCGAGCCCCTGCTCGGTGCGCACGCGCGTCATCATCCGCGAGGTGAATCCACCGGAGCCGAGAATGAAATCCGCGATGCGAGAGGCGAAATACTCCGGCGAGTCGTCGAGAAGGAGCCCTCCCGGCTGGGCCATGATCACCGTGCTCTGCTCCACTTCCTTCCGGATGAGAAAAACCCCCGGCTCGTCGCGGAGCTCGGCCACCGGCGGTTCGGAGAGCTCTTCCGCGCACTCCGGCCACGGCTCCAGAAACTCCAGAATCCGGAGCTCCGCGTCTTCCCAGCTTAGGTCTCCCGCGAGACCCAGGATGATCCGGTTCCGGCAGATCAGCGTCTCGTGCGCCGCGAGGAGGCTTTCCCTCGAGAGGCGGTCGGCGGAGAAGTCCTCCTCCGTGGCCACCCACCCCGTGGGATGGTCCCCGAACATGAGTCGATTGAACTCGGAATAGGCGAGTCCCTGGGGGTCGTCTTCGCGCCGACGGATCCCCTCGAGCTGCTGGCCTCGCCACACCTCGAGCGCGGCGGAGTCGAGCCCCGGCGCGAGGAGCATCTCCCGGAGGAGCGCGATCCCTTCGTCGAAGGTGTCGGTGAGCGCGTTGAGCCCCACGAGGGAGCCCCCGCCCCCGCTCGAGAACGAGACCTGGAGGGCGAGGAGATCGATCTTCAAGTCCACGGAATCGGGGGGAAGCGTCCGCGTTCCGCCGAGGCGAAGGAGGGAAGGGAGGGCGGAAATGGGTGCGAACACCGCGCGCGGGAAATGCCCCGGGCCGCCCCGGAGCTGGACGAAGAAGTCCACGAGGGGGAGGGCCGGGTCGTGGAGGTAATAAACCGGGACTCCGAGGACCTCGTGCTCGTCGGCCTCCGGGGGATCGAAGACGAGGGGCGGGTAGATCAGGGCTTCCACCGCCTCCCGTCCGACCGGGGGGGGGAGGGTGTCGGGCCGTGCGGCGGGAGCGCCGCCGGCGGGGGTACCCCCGCCGGGGAGTCCCGGCGCGGCCTGAGGGAGAGGGGCTCCCACGAGCCCGAGGAGGAGGAGGAGCGTCATGGCGCCGGGTCCTCGTCTGCTCGTCGAAGGATCCCCACCGTGCGGGTCTCGGGGCGCAAGTACCGCTCCAGAACGCCCGCGAGGTCCTCCGGCGTGACCTCGCCGAGCCGCTCCTGGAGTACGAAGGTCTCCCGCCAATCTCCCCAGGTCGCTTCCGATCCGGCCAGCTGGAAGGCCAATCCCTGACTCGAGACGAGGCGCCGAACCTGGTCGGCCTCGAGGCGCGTCCGGACCCGCTCGACCTCCTCTTCAGTCGGGGGTTCCGCTCGCAGGCGTTCGAGCTCCTCGTAGATCACGGCCTCGATCTCCTCGACGGTGTGGGGCGCCCGGGGCACGGCCGAGATCGTGAAGATTCCCGGATAACGCGCGGCGGGCCCGGTCCCGGCCGTGACGGAGGTGGCAATCCGATCGTCCCGCACGAGGCGCCGGTAGAGGCGCGCGTCCCGCCCGGCGACGAGGACGTTCACAAGCATCGTGAGCGCGGGCGCGTCCGGATGGAATGCGTCGGGAATCTTCCAGGCGATCCGGATCTGCGGCTCCGCGTCGTAGAGGACTTCCACTCGACGCTCTCCCCTCTGCTCCGGCTCGCGCACGAGGACGGGAATCGGAGGATCGCCCGGTTCCAAGGGGCCGAAGTACTGGTCCGCCCAGACCATCGCCGAATCCGCGTCGAAGTCCCCCACGATCGCGACGACCGTGTTATTCGGCCCGTAATACCGCCGATAATATTCTTCGACCTGACCTCGCGAGACGTTCAAGATGTCGTCCATGTGCCCGATGGGGGGCACGCCGTAGGGGTGGACGCGAAAGGCGGCACCGATATGCGCTTCGTAGAGGAGCCCGGCCGGCGAGTTTTCCGTCCGCGTCAGCCGTTCCTCGGCGATCACCTGGCGTTCCGCGTAGAACTCGCGAAAGACTGGATTTCGCATCCGGTCGGCCTCGAGAACGAACCAGAGCTTGGTTCGGTTGGCCGGGAGGTTCACGAAGTACTGCGTGGCCTCGTAGCTCGTGGTCGCGTTGAGCCCGCGGGCGCCGGCCCGCGAAAGGATTTCGTCGAACTCGTTCGATACGGTGTAGGCGCGGGCAGAATCCTCGAGCGCGCGGATCCGGGATTCGAGCCGGGAGGCTGCCGCGGTGTCCGGCGCCGGGATCTCACCGCGTGCTCGAACGAGGGAATCGTGCGCCGCGTCCATCCGCTCGAAGAGGGCGAGCTCCGCGTTGAGGTCACGCGTGCCGACCGTCGTCGTCCCCTTGAAGAGGAGGTGCTCGAGGAAGTGCGCGATCCCGGTGTTGCCGAGAGACTCGTTCACGCTCCCGACGGGGACGTGCACCACGAAGGAGACTGTGGGCGCTCCCTCACGGGGAAGGAGGAGGAAACGCATCCCATTGTCGAGCGTGTGCTCGACGACGGGGAGGTTGCGGCCGTCGGGGGAGGGGAAGCTGGCAGAGGCGGCATCGGGAGCCGGCGCATCGGGGGCCTGCGCACCGGCGAGGGTGGGCATCAGCAAGAGTGCGGCGGCGGCGGCGATCCGGGGTCTCACGGTTTCCGCGCTTCCTCCGGGGGCGAGGCACCCACCACCTCGTCGTACACGGCCTCGACCTGCCGCGCGTAAGGCTCCGGTCCGTACAGGCGGCGCATCTTCTCCTTTCCGTGGGCGCCCATTCTGTCTCGCATCGCGTTGTCTCGGAGGAGTGTCACAACCCGTTCGGCCACGCGCGCGGCATCGGTGGGGTCCACGATGAATCCGTCCACGCCTTCCTCTACGAACTCCTTCGGGCCCCCGAGGTGTGACGCGACGACCGGAGTTCCATAACTCATTGCCTCGAAGATGACGCGCCCGGAGGGCTCCGGCTCGATCGAGGCATGTACCGACACGTCGAGGAGCGTGTAATACGTGGCCACATCATCCCGGTATCCGGTGAAGATGATCCGACCTTCCAGTCCGCGTTCCTGCACGAATGCAACGAGGTGGCTCATGTATGCCTGGTCCCCGTCGGAGGCGTCACCCACGACCAGCGCCTTCGCCGTCGGGACCAGCTCGAGGACGAGCGCCGCCGCCCTGAGAGACTCGAGCTGCCCTTTCCAGGGCACGACACGTCCGAAGATTCCGAAGAGGGGCAGCCCCGGGGCGAGGTCGTGCCGGTCCCGCACCTCACGGAGCGACGCCTCGCTCACTTCTTCGAGGATGACAGGGGACGTCGCGACCGTGACGCGCTCCGGTTCGACTCCGCCCTCGATCACCCGGTCGGCGATGTACCGGGAAACGGCGACGAACTTGCGGATGCCCGGCGCGAACACGTGCATCTGGATCCGTCCCATTCCCCAGTAACCCCGCAGGAAAACGACGCGGGGATTTCGGAGAAGGATTGCAGCCACGGCGGCCTCGTCCTGGCCAAGCCCGAGGTTCAACTGCACGAGGTCGGCGCGGTACCGAAGTCCGAGGTAAGCCAGCCGCAGCGTGTACGGCAGGTTCACGAGATGCCTCAGGCCGTAGAAGAGGGTTTCCACGAACTTCCGGAAGGGGGCGAAAGGAAGTCGCCGGATCCGTTCAGCGATCGCACTCAGGCGGTAGTGATGGAGAATACGGCGGGCGATCGCCACGTGGGTTCCGGGTGCCGCTTCCTTGAGAGCACTCGCCAGGAGGGCGTGGTTCGTAGCGCTGACGAAGATCGGCTCGAAGCGGGTCCGGTCGAGTGCACGGATCAGGTTGGCCGTGGACACGATCGCCCCTCCGAACCCGATCCCGTCGTCCACGATCAGGATCCGGATCGGGTTCGACAGCGCTCCTCCCAGGGCTGGCACTCGGGGCAGAAAAATGCGGATCGACCGCCGAAGACGATGCGTTCCACTGGAGTCCGACACCGCGGGCGACGGAGCCCTTTGCGCCCGTCTACCTGGAGTTTCACCGCGTATTCTCCCTCCCATCCCTGCGCCGTGCGGTGGTCGCAGAGCGTCGTGCCCGCCCCATTTCTAACGGTCAGGATCCTCATGGGGCGAATCGTACCGGCCGCTCCGAGTGAAGTCAAAGCGGGGGGCGACTCTCGTCGGCTGGCGCTCTGGAGGACCCGGAGAGTCTCTGAAGCGGCTGGAGTGAGGGCAATCCGATGCACCTGCGGTGCGCGGACGCAAGGATTCTGCAAGGAGGTTGGTCATCACATCTGTGCCTTATCGATTCTGGCGCCAGATGGTCCGTCGCAAGTACCCCTTGTACGCCCGACGCATCAAGTGGGGGAGGTTCGACTCTTCCACCGACACGGCGTCGAGGGAGTCTCCCCCGATTCGATTGACAATGAAGGGCCGGTCGATCGTCAGGCCCCGCATGTCGAACATGTATCCGACGCAGTCGTTTTCTCTTCGAATCCGCTCTAAAAAGGCTCGATCGAGTTGGCCCGCAGAGAAGGGAAATGCGAATGGCACGGAAGGCTGACCGGTGAGGTCCCTGACATACTCACAGGATTGAACGATTTCGTCTTCGATCGTTCGTTCGTCCGCGAGGTTGCTCAAGTAGGGGTGCCTTCGCGTATGCGCGCCGACCGTGAAACCGTCCGCAACCAGTTGCCGGATCTCCGCACTCGTCATGAACGGACGATGGTCATTCAGAAAAGCGTCTGAGTCGATCTTCAGGACATCACAGATCCGATCGATGTTCGGGGTGTCGGATGTATAGAGAGGGCGCATCCAGCGCGCGAAATCCTCTACCGTATCGAAATCCGTGCCGACGGTCTGGGACACGACGCTTAGGGGGTCCTCTCCCCCTGTGTCGAGAAGCTCACGGACCCGTGCGATGCAAAGGGAGGCCTTGTTGGCGTACGGAAGAAATTCATTGTCCACGGAATCGGTGATGATGAAGAAGGTGCAGGGTGCCCCGTGGCGAAGAAGGATGGGCCGCGCCACGGAGTAACACTGCGAGTATCCGTCATCGAAGGTGAGAGTAATCGGCGTTCGTGGACGAGGGCGCTCCGCCGCCCCCGATCTCGCAACGACATCTCGATAGGATATTAGTTCGAAATTCTCTCGGAGGTAGGCCACATCCTCATCGAACATGGCCGCCGTCTTGTATTTGAGAACGTGTTCGACATGGGAAAGCGAGCCGTCGGACACCATGTGGTAATTGATGCCGATACAGGGACGACGAAAGATCCTCTGGTAGAGCGCGAGCGGGACGGACTCTAGAACGGCTTCGGTAAGTCTTCCCACACCCTTCCCCTTGTGAAAATCAGGTGAACGAGTAGTCGCCGTCGCAGATGTCGACCGTAACACGATGCAGATTTTGCTCGAACTGGCTCCCCTTCCTCGGGCGGCAAGCGTACTCGTGAACCTCTCGGCGAAGAAGCCGGCGTCCAATCCATGTTTCCGCCAGTCTCCGCCCAAGTTTTTCGGAGAAGACGAGTAGGTCGGCCTGGTAGGTCCATCCCACGCGGAAGGCCATGGCGAGCGCGAGCTCCGCGTTGAGGTCCCGACTGGCATCCAATACCTTCAACTGCGTATGGCGATGTCTTCGAGAAGCGGAGACCGAAATCAACAAGTACCCACGGGAAGTTCCGGTGGCCTGCTCACGGAACGTGAAGGCGTGCAGAGCGAAGAGCGGCCTCGACAGATCGAAATAGTATTGGTCGGAGACCTCGCTCAATTCCGGCGACACCTGGTCCTCGGGCAGGATCCACGGATGGGCAAGTTTCCAGTTGATCCACTCCAGTCCTCGTTGGAATTCCACGGGATGATCGTCCTTCTCACTGTCATTCGGGGTTCCAATATCGTCGAACTCGGGCGGAAGCTGATCCACCGGAGAGACCGTCACGCCGCGAAGTGATCGGCGGAAAGGACGGAGCAGGGCGAGGTAAAGCAGGCGCCTCAGAAACGGGTAACATACCTCCATCGCCTTGCCGATCACGGCCCCGACCGGTTCCATCCACTGCGGAAGGGATGCTCGGACGCCAACCGCGCTCCTCACTCGATCGAGTTGCACGGAATAGACCGTCCGGGGGCCGAGCACCTTCGTCAGGCCGATCAGCCGCCACATCCTCTCCGCCGTGCGGCTCATCTCGGCGCCAACGAAATCGATGTCGAGAGAGAGCAGGCGGCTGATCAGGAACGTTCCGACGCCGGACTTGCGGTGGGCTTCATCCACGAAGAGCGCGGAACCCCAATACACCTTCCAGTTCCGGCCATCGATTTGGACCCGGCCCGGTATGAGCCCGATGTGACCCACACACTGATCTCCGATGCGGGCCACGAGAAGTCCGGGATCCTCCGGATCGGCGTATGGATTGTGTGATTGCGCCGCAGCGAGGTGCGGTGGAATCGGAAGGCGACCGCCCCCGCGGGCCAGTCGAAGAGCGGTCTGGGCGTAGGTGACCAACTCTCCCACCGGGACCACGTCGATCTCTACTTTCGGCAAGGGCGAATCTCGGGTTCATTCCGGTGCGCGTGACATCTCGCGGCCCCGGCGTTTATGAGCCCGTCCCGCGCTTCTGGCGGACGAATCCGGTAATGCGTTCGAGGGTCTCGAAGTTCTCCGGAACGACCTGGGAAGGTTCGATCGAAAAGTGGAACTGCTCCTCGACGAATTGGATCAACTGGAAGAAGGCCAGGGAGTCGAGCACTCCGAGCTCGAAGAGGGACTGATCGGGCTCGATGACCATCTCCCGGCCCTTCGATCCGAGTCGGGACCTCAGGAACTCTTCAATCGCAGCCGCGGGCATCGCGATTCCAATCTCCTATTCTCGGGTCCGGCGCTTTCATGAGCGTCCAGTCCGGTTCCACGGCGGTACGATCCCCAACGCGGCTCCTTCACTCAGAGCCACTCGATCCAACTTTCCGGTGGAGGTCTTGGGGAGCCCGTCGAGGAGCCTCAACGTCTCGGGAAGCATGTACGGCGGCAAGAACCTCCCACAGTGCGCCATGAGATCCCCTGTCGGATCGGCACTCTCGAAGCGACCGACCACGAAGGCCGCGAGACGGTTGCCCAACAGTTCGTCCGGCACCGCCACGACAGCGGCCTCTACTACCAGTTCATGCTGCAGCAGGACGGATTCCACTTCCCCGAGTTCGATACGGTATCCCCGGCTCTTGACCATCTGATCCTTCCGGCCCACGAACTCCCAACTGACACCGTCCGATGCGAGCGCCACAACGTCCCCGGTGCGATACACAGTGTCAAGGAAAGTGGGCTGAAATGGGTTTTGGATGAACCTGGACGACGTCCGCTCGCGATCCCCCCAATACCCACTGGCCAGGTTCGCTCCACGCACCCAGAGTTCCCCTTCCTGACCTGGGGCCGTCACGATCCGGTGATCTTCCCCCACGGCGAACACCTCGACGCTCTCGCACGCCCGGCCGATGGGAACAGGCTTGGTCACCTCAGGAGCGACATCGGCGGGCGTCACTCGATGGTAGGTACAGACGTTGGTCTCCGTCGGCCCGTAGAGGTTGAAGAACTCCGCATTCGGCAGCCGATCGATCAACGCTCGCAGGTACTTGATCGGGAGAACTTCGCCCGCGAAGAGCACCAGTCGCAAGGAGGACAGGTCGTAGCTCTCCAGGTCGCCGTAATTCACGAGGAGCCTGAGCATCGACGGCACGAGATAGGTGGCGGTGATGCGTTCGGCCTCCAGAAGTTCGGCAAAACGGACAGGGTAGTTGGAGAAGGACGCCGGAATCGGGAGGACGGTGCCACCCGCCATAACCGTCGCGAAGAGGTCGAAGGTCGACAGGTCGAAGTGAAGCGGCGCGTGATTGGTGACCCGGTCCTCCGAACCCAATCGAAAGGTGGATACCGCCCATTCGACGAACGAAAAAATTGCCAGGTGGGAGAGGGTGACCCCCTTTGGCATTCCCGTCGAACCGGACGTGTAAAGGATGTACGCCGGATCCGAGGGGAGCGGGCGCGCCGCGCGCGACTTTCCTGAATTCGATCGAAGGATCTCGGACCAGGGTATCACCTGCACGTCCCACGCGGGAAGATTCGGGTCTAAATCGAGTTCGTCCGTCAACAGCACGCACTCCACTGGAAGTGCGTTGACAGCCGGAATCAAGAGATGCCGGAGCTGAGAAGCCTCGGTGATGAGAATCCGGATGCCACAGTCCCGTACGATGTGGGCGTGGCGTCCGACCGGTGCATTGGGGTCGAAGGGAACACAAACTCCGCCGGCTCTCAGGACCGCGAAGACGGATACCAGAGAACCCAACGACTTCCCGAGACACACGCCCACCCGATCTCCCCGGCGTAAGCCTGCGTCTCGAAGAGACCCTGCGAGTAAGGTGCTCAGTGTATCGAGCCGACCGTAGGAAAGCGTCTCATCCGAGAGTCGAGCGACCTCCTTGGCGGGCCACTTCTCCGCGCTCCGAGCCAGGAGATCCTGAAGGAGGAGGGTCATGCTCCACTCCTCCTTCGAAAGCGAGTGAGTTGAGTTCGAGGCCTCACCTCCACCTCACAACCCGAGGAGCCGGCTGATGACCACCCGCTGGAGATCTGAAGTTCCGGAATAAAGGATTCCTCCGAATGCGTCACGCGCATCCTGCTCGACTTCCCCCTCTGTCGTGTACCCGTATCCACCATGGATTCGAATCGCGTCTTCACTCGAGCGGAGGAACGCCTCACTGAGGAAGAGCTTCACCATCGCTGATTCGAGGGCGGCGGACCGATTCATCGTCTTCATCCAGGCCACCCGATACACCATGAGCCGTGATGCCTCCAATCGAACTTTCATGTCTGCGATCCGGTTCGACACCGATTGAAATTTCCCAATGGCCTGGCCGAACTGCTCCCGGTCGCGCGCATAGGAGATACAGGTCTCGAGCTGTCTTTCCATCCTTCCGACCTGACATGCGAGCAGGCATGCCCTTTCCCATTCCATCGAGCTGTGGAAGATCGCCGCCCCGTTTCCCTCAGGGCCCAAGCGATGGCGCTCGGGGACGAAGCAGTCGTCGAAGGCAAGCTCTCCCATGCGCGCCGTGTTGAGTCCCATCTTCTCGATGGGCCGGCCTACCGTCAGCCCTTCCACGTCGGTGGGCACGAGGAAGGCCGTGATCCCCGCCATTCCCGCGCCAGAATCCACCTTTGCGAAAACCAGGGCCACATCGGCGACCGGAGCGTTCGTCACGAAGGTCTTGGCCCCGTTGAGGAGGTACCCTCCTTGACGCCGCTGCGCTCGAGTAGTCAGGCTAAACGCGTCGGATCCGGAACCCGGCTCGGTCATGCCGTGGGCGCCAATCGACTCCCCGCGAGCGAATCGCGGAAGCCATTCGGACTTCTGCTCGGGCGTACCGAAGGTGAGGATCGGCATCTGGACGCTCCACATCTGAGCGTTGATCGCGAAGAGCAGTCCATTGTCGGAACAGCCATAGCCGAGCCCCTCCATGATCAGAGCGGTGGTGAGGGCGTCCAGCTCCATCCCTCCGTACTGGTTCGGAAGCGACAAGCCTTGGACTCCGAATGCAGCGCACTTTTCCCACCTGCTGCGCAGGGATTCATCGCTTCCAGGTCGTTCCCACACCGGCTCGTTGAGCTGTGACTCCGCGAACGCGACCGCCTCCTGGCGGAGGGCGAGCTGTTCGTCGGTCCATGAGAAGTCCATGCTGCGAAGCTCCTAACAGGCCGCTGAAAAACCAGTCAGCGATAGACGCGTGAACCACTTCGGTGGATCGGGAAGGGCATGAATGAGCCGATTACTACCGGGAGCATGAAACATCTTACGCGGCGGCATAGCGAACGTGATGCTCGAAGAAGTAACGCCGAACAATGTGCGGTTGACGTTGGCGGCCGTGCAGGTAGGAACGGACCCGCTTCATGAGATCGGGAAGGTCTCGGGGTCGCTGGCGGCCGAGCGCGTTGTTCTTGACGTCCTGGTTGAGCATCTCGTCGGGATTCAGCTCCGGGCTGTAGCTGGGGAGTCTCACAAGGCGGATCTCGGAGGCATGCCTCTGAAGCCAGGCGTGAACCAGCTTGGCGCGATGCACGGGATGGCCATCCACGATCAGGTAGATCTTGCGCCCCTGCTGCTGGCGAAGGAGGCGGCGTAGAAACCGAAGGAACACGCCGACCGTGAAGCGCTCACGAAAGACCATGAAGGAGAGTGCGCCCTGATTGGTGATCGCCGAGATCATGCTGCACCCGAAGCGCTGCCCTGTTCCGGGGACCACCGGGGTGCGCCCCTTCGGGCTGTAGGAGCGACCCGCGGCATGGTCGGAGCGCAGTCCCATCTCGTCGCCCCAGAAGATCGCGGCCCCTTCGGCCTTAGCCTCCCGTCACAGTTTTGGGTATTCCTCATCGAGCCACCGCTTCACGGCCGCACCGTTACGCTCCCAGGCCCGTCGCACTGGCTTCTGCGGGGTGAAGCCCCAGCGCTTGAGGTACCGCCCGGCCGTCCAGCGCGACACGCGCACTCCGTAGCGTCGTCGGATCAGCTCAGCGACCGCCTCGCGCGTCCACAGATAGAAGGGCAGCTTCAACTGCTCAGGACGCCGATCCCGAAGCGTCCTCGCCACCTGCGCCGCCTGCCACGGCTCGAGCTTCGCACCCTCGCCCTCGCGTCGCCCCCGGCGCTTCGAGGCCAGCGCCGCTTCCCCGCCTCGCTCGTACGCCTTGACCCACTGTCCGACCGTCTGCCGAGGAATCCCGAGCAGGCTCTCCACCTCGGTGCGCGTCGCGCCACCCAGCACCGCCGCCACGGCCCGTCGCCGCAGCTCCTCCTGCGCGACCGGGCTCAATCGGCGAGTATCGGCTCGTTCCATAGACGGCAATCTACATCACCAGCTCCCAGTGCGAAAGATGTTTACTGCTCCGAGTAGTAACCCCTCGATGGCCGCCGATCGAGGCCTCCGAACGTTCCGTGCAGGGGGCTTTCGGCCTCTGCACAGGGCCTTATGAGGCCTGGGCGCACACCTCGAGCCGGACCATCCGGAGGAGGTTGTACGCCGCGTTCACGATGAGCGCCTGTTGCTCGATCTTCCAGCGATCAACGTGGCGACTTCGTCGGAGCCCGCCGATGGACTTCTTCCAACCGATCACTTCCTCGACGCGCTTTCGGATCCGCTGCGCGACCCGGTAGCGCTGCGTCCCCTGACGTCGTCGGGCACGGCGGCGAGCCTCGGCCTCCGGCCCCGTTCCACGGATGGGTCCCTGCGGGACCGGGATGAGTGGAACGACGCCTTCCTCGCTCTCCAACTCGTGAAGGAAGGCGCCTGCCGCGTATCCCTTGTCGGCCGCGAGCGATTTCATCCGAAGCCCGTGACGACGGCGACTCCGTTTCACCATCCGGAGCGCCTCGACGCGTTCGGCCCTTCCGTTCGCTTCGCTCACGCTCACGTCCACGACGAGCCCGGACCGGTTCTCCATCAGGACGTGCGCCGAGTGCGACAGCCTCGCCTCCCGTCCCGACCCCTTGCGGGCCAGCCGCGCCTCGGGGTCGGTCAGCGAACGGTGCGTCGCGTTCCTGCGCCGCTCCCCGCGAAAGTCGACCGTCGGGTTCCCCGGATCGTCATCCTCCGAGTCGTCGCTCACCCGCTCCGCCCCGGACCCGATGGGTCGCAGGCTCTTCATCGAGGCGTAGCTCTCGATCAGCGTCCCGTCTACCGTGAAGTGGTCCTCCGAGGCCCAGTTCTTCGCATACCCCCACTCGACGACCCGGTCGAAGAAGGTTCGAAGCAGTCCGTGCGACTCGAAGCGCTCCCGGTTCTTCGTGAACGTCGTCGCGTTCCATACGGTCCCGTCCAGCGACAGATCGATGAACCACCGGTAGAGCAGGTTCATCTGGACCTGTTCGACCAGCTGCCGCTCCGACCGGATCGAGTAGAGCGCCTGCAGAAGGAGCGCCTTGAGCAGCATCTCCGGCGGGATCGAGGGCCGGCCCATCCGTGCGTACGCCTTGTCGAAATCCCGCCGCATCGAGCCCAGCACCTCGTCCGCCCGCGCCTTCACGGCACGCAGCGGGTGATCCGTCGGTATCCAGGACTCGATGTCGATCGCGTAGTAGATCTGCGACTGGTAATCCGGCTTGCCGCGCATCCGAATCGCTCCACGAGGAAGGGCACGAGGAAGGACCTCCAAATCTACCTTCCACACCCTCGATCCGGCACCGTCATATCAGGACTTTTTCAGCAGCCTGCTAGGGGGACCTTCTGGAACCCGTCCAAACTAGGGGGAGAGGGCTTGGCGCGGGCTGACGGGGGACTCGATCCCCACTCGGTCAGTCACGGACTGCCACAATAAGACACCGGGACGGCGTCGATCGAGCTTCCTCCATGACTTCCGTCGAGTATCCCCAGCCGCCGAGCAATTTCTGGATCTCCATCATGAGGACGATGTGGTGGACTTCGATGAAAAGCACCGGGGCATGGTGCGCGAAGAAGCGCGCGCCTCCCCGCAGTACCATGCCTTCGGCTCCCTCCACGTCGATCTTGACCACATCCGGCATCGGCTGCTTCCTCTCTTCGATGAGGGTGTCGACGCGGACGGTTTCGACCATCCGTCGGGCGAATCCGGCATACGCCGCCTCATTTAGGGGGGCCAACCCGGCTTCCAAGTGACTGCAACTACTCTCTCCCCGGAGCTCCCCACTTTCAACGATCGACAACTCGCCGTCAACATTCGCGACGGCCACCGGAAGGTGATTCACAGTGCGGGCCAAGCTCGGGTTGGCGTTCAGGTTTTCCATCAGCCTTGCCGAGTTGGACGGATTCGGCTCGAAAGCCAGCACGGCTCGCGCTCCCAGGGCCGCAAAGCAGAGGCTGTGATAGCCCATGTGGGCGCCAAGGTCCCATACAACTGCGCCCTCGATAGAACATCGCTTCTGGAGTCGATCGTACATGAACCCGTCGTACGTGCCATCAACGATGGCCTCCGTCGCGGAACCCAGAGGCGTGTTCAGGCATATCGCTGCGCCAGCAGCCGGACCGGCGTTGATTGTGAACCACTGGGTCGCCTCAACGTTCTGCGGCGCCTTCCTCAGGCGGCTGCGCATGCCTTCCACCAGAGTTGCCGGCGACGCGTGCCATAACTTCCAGCCCAGCGAACTCATATGTGCTTCTCCGTAAAGCATCTTCGGAAGTGCGCGAAGCCGTGACTGCCCTCGCGGCCCCGGCCCCTATGAGCCGGTCTCGCGCTTCCGGCGAACGAATCCGGTAATGCGTTCGAGGGTCTCGAAGTTCTCCGGAACGACCTCGGAAGGTTCGATCGAAAAGTGGAACTGCTCCTCGACGAATTGGATCAACTGGAAGAAGGCCAGGGAGTCGAGCACTCCGAGCTCGAAGAGGGACTGATCGGGCTCGATGACCATCTCCCGGCCCTTCGATCCGAGTCGGGACCTCAGGAACTCTTCAATCGCAGCCGCGGGCATCGCGATTCCAATCTCCTATTCTCGGGTCCGGCGCTTTCATGAGCGTCCAGTCCGGTTCCCGCTAGAACTGAGGCTCGAATGCATGTGACGTCAGATCGCCCAGCAGGTCATGCCAAACATGCCGCTCGTTCTGCTCTACCTCCGCGGCGATCTCCCGCATCTTCGCCAGAACCGGTGGTTCCTCCCGCCCAAAGACATCGCCCTGTAGGAGCCTGAGTACATCCAGTCGGTAAGTTGGATGGCTGACGAAGTAGGTGAAGAGGACGTTGAGCCGATAATAAAGCCGAATGAACTCGTACCAGTGCTTGCAGCCGTTCCGCATGGTTTCGGAGAAGGTCTCGAATGCGCCTTCCGAGAAGTTCCCCTCGTGGAAGGCACGCTGGATATCCCTGCTGGCCATTCGCGCGCTGTTCAGGGCGATGCTTACGCCGCTCGAAAAGATTGGATCGACGAACCGCGCCGCGTCCCCGACCAACACGAAGCGATCGCCGGCAATCCGCTTCATCGCATAGCTGTAGTCTCCTTCGGGCTTGAAGGGACGGAGCTGGTGAGATGCGCGAAGCTTCTCATGTAGATCCGGACGCTGCTCGACACATTTCCAGAAGAATTCGTCGAGAGAGTCTTTGGCCGCTTTGAAGTTTCTCTTTTGAGTGACGACACCAAAGCTCGTGATCGCGTCGGTGATCGGAATCTGCCAGATCCACGAATTACTGACGGGGAGGAAGTGGATCCAGATGTAGTCCGCTTTCTCGCCGCCTCCCCGATCGTACCCTTCGAACCAGGTGTGGAGGGCGTATTGGTCAAATACGGGATCCTGCACTCGAAGCCGAAGCTGGTTCCCCAAGAGGGTGCGGCGGCCCGAGGCGTCAACCACCATCCGGGCGGTCACCTGCTTCGGGCCACGACCAGTATTCGAGCGAACGCGGACGCCCTCATCGAGAAATTCGATTGCCGTAACCGCCTCCCCTTCGCCCACTTCGGCTCCTGCGTTGGCGGCATGCTGAAGTAAGAGGTGGTCGAATTTTCCTCGATCCACATGGTAAGTATAGCTTTGGCCGACGCCCTCCTGTGTAACCTCATCGAATCGGACATCCACCTGGTCCGATGGCGCGATGCCTTCCCAATCGTGGTCGTATGCGCGCAGTCCGTGCGGTGTGGTCCACGCGGCACCGTATTTTCGCGGAAAGCCATTGGCCTCCATCTGCTCGAGGAATCCAATCTCCCGAAGGATTCTAGTCGTGGAAGGAACCAAGGACTCGCCGACATGCGGTCTGGGGAAGGTCTCGCGTTCGAGGACGACACAATCGATTCCGGCCTGTGCGAGGTAGGTCGCGGTCGTGGAGCCGGCAGGGCCGCCGCCGACGATGGCTACGTCGAAATCGAAGTCCAAGTAAGAATTCTCCGGGATGAGACGTTTGACCAGGATGGCTTTGGGCAAGACCCATGCCCGCGATCAGTGGCGCCCTCACGACGAAGGTTACGATTCGGGTGAGGCTCGCGTGCAATGCTTGATGCGCGGTACCAATAGCGTACCGCCCGCAAACTTTCGGCGGGAGCGCCCAAGTCACGCACCCCCTCCCTGACCGACGGAGCGACCGGGGATCGGGCCGCACGCCGGCGGCCGAGAACTTACCGCCGCATGAATGAGTGCAGCAATGCCCTGGAGGTCCGGCGGAGAGGGTTGAGACAAGACGCCCGGAAACGGGCACGGCGACCGTCGCCCATCCGCCCAGCCCCGTTCAGGAAGTTGTTGGACCTCTCGGAAACCCCGCCCTATCTTGGCCTCCCTGACCCGAGGAGCCTAAGATTCCCTTCTCTCAAGGTCATTGGATTCACAGGACTGGTCTGGGCTCGGCCCGAACGAGGAAGCGATCGGCGGAGGTGCCGACGTCATGCCGAAGGAGGACTTGATCAAGCTCTATCTGCACGAGCGGTCACGTGGGCGAATCAGCGCGCTCTCTCTTGGGGAGCTTCTCGCGGCGAGTACCATGCTGCGCAAGGTCAAACTGGGTTAGGGGTATCCGAGGAGTCGTGATGACCGACGTAATCATCATTGGTGGTGGGCCGGCTGGAGCCTTCATCGGCTCGTACCTGTCCATGGCCGGCATCGACAACTTGATCATCGACAAACAGATGCATCCTCGGGCCCACGTTGGCGAATCGATGGTCACCGCCACCACGAGGGTGTTCAAGGAGATCGGGTTCCTCGAGACGATGGAGCGGGAGAAGTTTCCCAGGAAATACGGGGCGTCATGGCATCCGACGACTACGAAAGGCGAATACGCCATTTGGTTCAAGGAGTTTCCTCAACCAGGGATCGATCAGGACTACACCTACCATGTCGATCGCAGCAGGTTCGACCTGCTCCTCCTGCGCCACGCCAGCGAACTAGGGTCGAGGGTCCTTCAAGGCGCGCAGGTCAAGGGAGTGCAGTTCGAAGACGGATTTGCATCGGGGGTCACTGTCTCCATCGAAGGGGAGGAGGTGACGCTCCCCGCCAAGATCGTCGTCGACGCCAGCGGGCGGAGCACTGTCCTGGGAAGCCAGCTGCGGCTGAAGAAGAACGACCCCATCTTCGATCAGTTCGCCCTGCACGCATGGTACGAGGACGTGAGTCGGGGTAGCGGTCCCACGGCCGATTTCATCCACATATACTTCCTTCCTGTCGAGCGAGGGTGGGCCTGGCAGATCCCGATCACCGACACCGTCACCTCGATGGGTGTGGTGACTGAGAAGTCGGTCTTCAAGAAATCTCGGGGCCGTTCCGAGGAACATTTCGAGGAGATGGTCGCCAGCAACCCCGATCTCCAAGAGGCCATGGCCGTGGCCCGCAGGATCAACGACCTCAAGGCTGAGGGCGACTACAGCTACTCGATGTCGTCATTCGCCGGCAACGGCTGGCTCCTAGTCGGGGACGCGGCGCGCTTCGTCGACCCCATCTTCTCCTCGGGTGTCAGCGTCGCCGCCTACAGCGCCAAGTTCGCGTCAGAGGCGATAGCGGCAGCGCTGGAGAAGGGCGACCTGAGTGCCTCGGCATTCCTCGAATACGAAACCAAGCTGCGGGCCGGAGTCGAGGTATGGTATGAGTTCATCCGTCTCTACTACAAGCTCCTCCACCTGTTCACCTGGTTCATCGACAAGAAGGAGTATCGACTTCAGGTCCTGCAACTGCTCCAGGGCGACGTGTACGACCGAGGCAACGCGAAGGCGCTCGACGCCATGCGAGAGGTGATCGAGAAGGTGGAAAGCACTCCAGGGCACCTCTGGCAGCAATATCTCACCGACATCCCCATCGACTAGGCAGCGGCACGCGGTTCCCGGGTGGCGTGCCATTTCCGCTTCTTTCGGGTGTGCCTCCCGGGAGCCGCTGACAACGAGGACAGTGGAAGGCCGAGCGCCCGCCGAACACCGAGCGAA
Source organism: Gemmatimonadota bacterium (assembly GCA_040882465.1). Classification (NCBI taxonomy): domain Bacteria; kingdom Pseudomonadati; phylum Gemmatimonadota; species Gemmatimonadota bacterium. The sequence continues at coordinate 60,186 of JBBEBG010000020.1, read as the reverse complement.
CGATCACACTTCCGCAGTCGTGACAGGGAAGACCTTCGCGGCCGTATACCCGAAGTCGCGCCGCGTAGCTCCCTTTCCATCCCTCGGCCGTGCGGTAGTCGCGGAGGGTCGTCCCCCTCGCCCGAATCGCGTCGCGCAGGACGTCCTGGATCGCGGAATGAAGGACCGCCACACGGCGTCCAGGTACGTCAAGTCCGCGGGTTTCTGGATGGAGCCGCGCCAGAAAGAGCGCTTCATTCGCGTAGATGTTTCCGACTCCGGCGACCTTTCTTTGGTCGAGAAGCCAGGAGCGAAGGGGCGCGGCGGACCGAGCGAGATCCTTGTGAAGGCGTGCGGGAGTAAAGGCGGCGCCGAGCGGCTCGGGTCCGAGCGACCGCGACCACCGATGATAGTGCTCTCCGTCGAGGAGGCGAACGCGGCCGAATCGGCGCGGGTCGTGATAGACCAGCTGGCATCCGTCGTCCAAGTGGAACCACACCCCTGGGTGGCTCGGCGGCGGCGCCGACGAGTCCTTCTCCCGATGGAGGAGCTGCCCCGACATCCCCAGGTTCACGACCACGCGGTGAAGGTCGTCCGTTCCCCTGCGAGCCCCGATCACGAGGTTCTTTCCGCGGCGGCCGATCGGGCCGAGCGTTCGTCCCTCCAGTTCCCTGCGGAAGCGACCCGGCGAGTCCTCGAGAAGGTCCGGATGCACGACTCTGATGCGCGACACGATCCGGTCGCGGAGAGGGGCCCGCAGCCCGCGCGCGATGGTTTCCGCTTCCGGGAGTTCGGGCATGGGGGGGCTTCCGAGGCTCCGATCGCCGGGGGCGGGGCCGAAGACGCCTAAGCGCCTGCGCCCGAAGAAAAGGCCCTCCAGCCGATGTCTCGCCGAAAGGTCTTCCCCTCGAAGCTGATCCGCTCGGCACCTTCGAGGCTGCGGGTTCGGGCCTCCTGGAGGTCCCCGCCGACGCCCACGACCGAGAATACCCGCCCGCCGGCCGTGAGAAGGCGCCCGTTGTCCTCCGCTGTTCCCGCGTGGAAGAGGAGGGTACCCTCCGACACCTCCAGATCCTCAGGGATAGAGATCTCCTTTCCCTTCTGGTACTGTCCGGGATAGCCGCCGGACGCAAGCACCGTGTTCAGGGCGGCGCCCTCCTTCCACTCGGAGGTGGCGCCGGCAATGCTTCCGCCGCGTGCGACCGCGACCATCAGGTCGAGAAGGGAGCTCTGCATGAGAGGGAGGACTGCCTGTGTCTCGGGATCGCCGAAACGGCAGTTGAACTCGATGACGCGAGGCCCCGTGGCGGTGCGCATGAGCCCAGCATAAAGCAGGCCACGGAAGGGCATGGCCCCTCGCTCGAGCGCATCGAGGACCGGGTGAAAGATGGATTCTTCGATCTGGGCAAGGACTTCGGGTCCGATGAGAGGAACCGGTGCATAGGCACCCATCCCACCGGTGTTCGGGCCGGTGTCCCCTTCACCGATCCGCTTGTGATCCTGTGAAGGGAGGAGGAGGGTGACGTGCCGGCCGTCCGTGATCCCGAAAACGGAGAGCTCTTCCCCTTCCATGTATTCCTCGACGACGATCTCGGACCCCGCCTCGCCGAAGGCCTTCTCTTCGAGCATCTCGCGGGCCGCGTCCAACGCATCGTCCGTGGAGTGGCAGACCAAGGCTCCCTTGCCGGCCGCGAGCCCCGAAGCTTTCACTACCAGCGGTCCCCCAGTCTTCCGAACGTAGGGCTCCGCCTCGGTCCACCGAGTAAATGTCCGATACTCCGCGGTCGGAACGCTGGCCCGAGCCATGAGCTCCTTGGCAAAGGCCTTGGAGGACTCGATGCGCGCGGCGGCGGCGGAGGGCCCGAAGACCGGAAGCGATCGTTTCCGGAAGACATCTACGACGCCGTTCGCGAGGGGAACCTCGGGGCCCACGACGGTGAGGCCGATTCCGTTTCCTTCAGCCCATGAGGCGAGGCCCTCGATGTCGGCTGGAGCGAGATCCACCGCTCGCGCGAGCTTCGCCATTCCCGGATTCGGGCGTGTGGCGAAAAGCTCGGACGAAGGCTCATCACGCGAGAGCTTCCAGAGGAGGGCGTGCTCCCGCCCTCCGTTGCCGACTACCAGGATCTTCATGGGCGAAGGGTATGCCGGGGGGAGGGGGGAGTCAAAGGAAGGGAATGGGGAACTCGGTGCCGGTGCCCCTCGTGAGCCAAGAGACCAACCTATTAGGTGAGGCGGCATTATGAGCGTCCATCGCCGACTCGGGTTTCTGTAACCCTGCCCTGCATTCACCCGTACGCGCAAGGTTCCGGTTGGTACAAGTTCGACGAGCTTTCGTTCTGAAGAGCTGGGCCGGCTACGATCTTGCGAGGTTCCATCGCCGAGTCTGGCGATGAGCGAACTCGAAGGCATGCCAAACGAAGGAATACCGCTGCCCATGGGGCCGTCCGCAGATCGAGATTCCTTCATCGTCGCAGTCCGGTCGGCCGGTGAACGGACGATCGACGCTTGCCTGGCATCGCTCCGGCGCCAACTGGACGGAGCGATTTGCCACGTCGTAAACGAACAGCCCTTCGAGCGTGCTCTTCGGCGCTGTTATCAGATCGGACTGGAGAGCGGGGCCGAATGGATGGTCACCGTCGATGCCGACGTGCTCGTTCGAGAAGGGGCGCTACGGGACCTCTTGGCTGTGGCGGCGGGAATGCCGGACTCCTTCGTGCAGGCTGAGGGTCTTGTCCTCGACAAGTTTGCGGGAACGTATCGACATGCAGGGAATCGTGTGTACCGGACGCGTCTTCTCGATGTAGCCCTGGATGCGCTCGGCCCTCCCGGCGTTGAGCTGCGGCCGGAGAGTGCGGCACTTGCACGATTGGCGATGCGAGGGGCTCCTTCCCTGGCATCACGGGTTGTGTCTGGGGTCCACGATTACGAGCAGTACTACCGCGACATCTTTCGGAAGACGTTCGTGCAGGGACAGAAGTTTCCGGAATGGCTCGTGGAAAAGGTCCCCCAATGGAAAGCATCCGGGGCACAGGACCCTGAATTCGCGATTGCGACGCGCGGTTTCTTTGATGGATATGGCAGCTCGGAGCTCGCGCGGGTCGATGCTCTCGAGTATGTGGAGCGTGCCCGGCGCGTTCTCGAAGAGTCCGGTCTGCGTGAGAAATCCCCACTCCAATGCGTGGGAGACGACTTCGATCGATTGGAGGCCGCGCTGCTCAGACCGCTGCCCAGGCGGCTCCGGGTGGACCCTGGAACCAGGCTGTGGCGGATAGGGGAAGCCTACCGTCGAATCGGCGGGTTCCGGATGATCCCCTATCTCATCAGTGCCACGATGTCTGCCGTGGGGGAGCGAGTGCGAAGGTTCGCAGAGAGAGATTGACGGACACGCAAGGAGACCCGCTCGCGCCGCTGTGGGGACGTCGAAAAGGGGCTCGGAGCAGTGTCCAGGTCGATCGCGGAACTGACCGAGCGGGCGGCTCCCCGCATGGGATGTGAGGAAGGGCGACTACCAGGCGGGTGTGATCTTTCCCCGTCCAATCCACCAGGCCACGCAGGTATCGGCAATCGAGTCGATGTATCCGTATCCTTCCGGTCTTCCTTCGAGCGCCGACCGAAAGAGACGCATCAGCGCCACACACTTGTCGAGTTCGTGTACTCCCTTCCTTCCCGGCTCTTCCAAGATCGAACTCGTCATCTCCCGCGAAATGACGACCTCGGCAAAGGGGACGCCTCCTCGGAGGTAGCGCAGTCGATCGCCGGCCAGCTCTCTGGAGACGACTTCGGGGTGGTCCGACGGCGTCATGCCATCCTCCCTCTGGTCTACGCCCAAGAAGTCCTCCAGGATCGTATTGCCGTTCCATGCGAGAATCTTCGCGCGCCCGTAGTCTTTGGCGCCGGTGCGCGTGGCGGACACGGCGCCGTCGAGCGACCGAACCGTGACATTTCCGCGACGTCTGATCGCCACGCGTAGCTGTTGCCCCATTCCCATGGCCCGCGCAGTGCGGGCGACGGACAGGAAGTGCGTGTCGATGCCGATGTGCTCGAAGCGGAGCGTAGCCGGCGACCGACCCCCCGCGAAAAGGCCGAGAAGGGGCTGGAGGTTCGGCATGGAAGGCCAGTCCTCCAATGAATAGAGGCGGGCGCGGCGAGCCAACCTCCAGGCGTGTGGGATCTCGGAGGCGCGGGCGACAATTGGGGTATCGCAGAAGTGGATCGCCGACGGGAACCGGTCCACCAGCCGGGATTGCACTCTCACTAATGCCTCCTGTGAAACGCAGTTGATCGTCAGCTCGTACGAGGGTGCCAACCCTCCCCAATCGACGCGACGCGCACCCGAGAGCGGGCCTCCGAGCGGAGCGTCTTTACGTCGGAGGACGTGAATCTCATCGGGTGCGATCCCCAGCGCCCGGAGAGCCGGAACGACGAAAGCGGTGACGCGCCATCCTGCGCCGGCGACAAGGACGTTCGCGGTTGGTCTCAAGGGGAGGAGAGGCGCGAGGCCAGTCGATCAGCGAGTGCGGCGACCGTCAGAGTGGGGTTCGCCGAGCCGGCGAAAGGAAACCCGGAAGACGAGGCGCAGAAGGCATTGTCGATCCCCTCGATCCGTCCATCCGGGTGCAGTTCGCCGGGGGCAGGAGAGGTGGAGTATGGGGTGCAACCAGCCGGGTGGCTGGCCCCGCGGAGCGGGATCCACCTCGCACGGGTGACGGGCCCGAAGTAGGCCTCGAGGCGGGGGAGTATGAGCGATAGGAATCGGTCCACATCGCGCCGGGTCTCGCCCGAGATTCTCCACCTCACCGTGTTCCCATCGGGGCAGCTGACGCCATTCCATGGTTCCGGGAACTGCTCCGCATTGATGACCATCTGCACCCGGCGGCTCCGGGATGGCCGGCGCGCGCCGGATGCCCCTGACCGTTGGCTCCAAAGGAAGATCGTGTGATTCCCCATTCCCTCGGCGATGATCTCCTCCTCGGGGAGGGTGACGGCGTAGAGCCTCTGGGACTCGTCGGCTTGCAAGAGTAGCTCCAGATCGTCCAGGTGATGACGGGGCCTCATCTGCCCGACCTCCCCCTTGGGGTGGTCCATGTATCCTCCCATGAAGGGCCTGTTGCCCGTGCCCGCTTGGGCGACGAGGTGGGCGACCAGTGCCGTCGATGCGATCCCTCCCGCCGCCACGACGTGGGTGTTGGCCTCGATTTCGAACCATGGGTGTCCTTCTGCCCCCCGGCACCTCGCCGAGAGGATTCGACCGGACTTCATCGCGAACTCAATCTCTCGGGCGTCGGTTTGAAGGCGGAGCGCCGCGGTCTCCTCGAGGGCCAACCACTTGCCTGCAAGGCGAACTGGACTCTTCGGAAGTGCGATCCGCACGAGCCGCAGCCCGGCCGACAGGACCCGGTGCCGCAGGCCCTCGAACTCGGGTTCTTCTTCGAGGGAAAATCCGAACCTGCGGGCCACTGCCTCGTCGTGGGGCTCCAGGGAGGCCCGATCGAAAGGCCAGCCGCGTTCGCCCATTCTCCGTGCGAAGTCAACAGAATCGAGCGTGCGCCACTTGCCCGACCAAAGCATGGAGGTTCCTCCGACCCCCTGGAAACGCGGCACGTTCGCGAAGGCTTCCAGTGCCTCGACTCCGAAGTCGAATCCACCCGACTCGACGGGCTCCCAGGGGAAACGGATTCTCGCGAGCTCTGCCGAAGTTCGGAGGTCGTTGCGAGGACCTCGCTCCACGACGAGGACCGACTTGCCACGCTCCACAAGCCGGGTGGCAAGGGCGAATCCGGCGAATCCGGACCCGTAGACCGCAACGTCGAACATCCCAGTACATCCTTGACGGGGGAGCCCTCGCGCTCCGGTGCTCGATCCGCCTGCGGGCCGAGGGAGCAGCCTATCCTATGCCGTCCGGCGCTGTCGGTCGAGCCGGAGCCCTTCCGGCGGACAAGGTTTCCAGGAGGGCGCGGTTCTTGCAGATTTCCTTCAGGCGAGCCCCTTGGCCCGGAAGAAGTCTGTCACGAATGGAACGACCGAAGGAAGGAACGCTGGTGATCGCGAGAAAGATGCTGGAGCTCTTCGACCCCAGCGACCACTGGCGTCTCGCGGGGATCGTGGTCGCCATGGTGATCACCGGGCTTCTGCAGTCGGTGGGTATCGCCTCGATCATGCCGTTCCTCGCCGTCGTCTCCAATCCCACGGTGATCTCGGAGAACCAGTATCTCTCCTGGGCGTATGAGTCCTTCGGATTTGCCAGCACGAACTCGTTCATCATCACGCTCGGGATCATTTTCGTGATCACCATGGTGGCCTCGAACGGGCTCAATACCATGACCAGCTGGATCCTCGTACGCTTTCAGTGGCGTGCCCATCGAAAGCTCTCGGATCGTCTCCTCCAGGTCTATCTCCGTTCCCCCTATGCATACCACCTGAACCAGAACTCCGCCCGGCTCGGGAGCACACTGCTCAACCAGGTTTCTCAGGTCACCGGCGGACTTTTCGTTTCGGCCGCAAACATTGTCTCACGAGGAATTTCCTCGCTCTTTATCGTCGTTCTTCTGGTTGCCGTCGATCCGCTGCTGGCCGTGCTCGTCTCCCTGACCATCGGGGGATTTTATGCCGCTGTGTACGGCCTCGTACGAAAAAAGCAGGGTCGACTCGGCGCCGTAGGCGTCGCCGCGCAGACGGAGCGTTTCCAGGTCGTGAACGAGGCGTTTGGCGGAATCAAGGAGTTGAAAGTCCTTGGAAGGGAGGAGCACTTTCTCGAGCGGTTCCGCGGTCCTTCGATTCGGTACGCGCGAGCGATCGCTTCGCATAACCTGGTGGGATTGCTGCCGCGCTTCGCGCTCGAGACGCTGGCTTACGGGGGGATCGTCGTGGTCACACTCTACCTCCTCCAAACGCGCGAATCTCTGGATCAGATCTTTCCCCTCCTCGCCGTCTACGCGTTCGGTGCGAATCGGTTGATTCCCGCTGTGCAGGAACTCTTCGCCGCTTTCACGAAGATCAGGTTCCAGGCACCGGCGGTGGAGGAGCTCCACGCCGACCTTTACCGCGAGGGGTGGAAAGCGAGCAGCGCACGCAGCTGGTCTTCCCAGCCGGAGAAAGGGATTCAGGAGGAGCCGGCGCCCGTATCACCTCGTGCCGGCGAGTCGATCCGCTTCGACGCCGTCACTTTCAGGTACCCGGGTGCGAACCGACCGGCCCTCGATCACGTCAGCCTGGAGTTTCCGTTCAACTACACCTCCGGGATCGTGGGCGCGACCGGCTCAGGAAAGACGACGCTGATCGACCTCCTTCTCGGCTTATTCGAACCAATGGAAGGAAGGATCCTCGTGGGCGACCGGGTCCTGGACGATCAACTTCTCCCGGCGTGGCAGCAAGCCGTGGGGTACGTTCCACAGTCCATCTTCCTCTGCGACGCCTCGATCGGCGAGAACATCGCGTTCGGAATTCCGCCTGAAAAGGTCGATTTGGAGGCCGTACGGCGCGCCTCCATCGCTGCGCATCTTCACGACTTCGTGGCCACCCTCGACGGCGGATACGCCACGATCGTGGGTGAGCGGGGGATTCGCCTCAGCGGCGGTCAGCGGCAACGGATCGGAATCGCGCGGGCCCTCTATCATGATCCAGCGGTCCTCGTCATGGATGAGGCCACGAGCGCTCTCGACAACGTCACCGAGGACGTGGTCATGCAGGCGATCCGAGACCTCTCCAGGCAGCGTACGATCCTCTTGATTGCCCACCGGCTGACGACCGTAGCGGAGTGCGATGTGATTCACGTCATGGAAGAGGGGCACGTCATTGCCTCGGGCAGGTACGACGAGCTTGTCGAGTCTTCGTCGGCCTTTCGAGCCATGGCTCGCATTTGACGACCGAGGACGCTCCTTCATGGCCGTCGGGGAGGTGGGATAGGGATGAAGCGCCTGGAGCGTGACCTTCCGACCGTTCTCATGTCCATCGAGACGGCGACCCGGGAGCTCGACAGCAAGCTCGTGCTCGCCGCGGCACTCGCCGACCGCGGCTGCCGAGCAATCGTCGCGCACAAGGAGTCCGCTCACGAGATCGCGCGTCATTCACGTCGTGTCATATGGCTCGGCAAATCCGTCTTCAACCGTAAGCACGAACGCACTTCTCTGGTTCTCGATCTCATCCGCAACGAATCGCCACTGATCTACCACCACGACGAGGGTGGGATCTACCCGGAAAAAATCTGGGAAACCTGCGTTCTTCGCTCACATCCACCTGAGCTCTTTGCCCAGGGGTCGTACGCCAAGGTTTGCACGTGGGGAAAGAAGCAGGCCGCCCTGCTGTCCGCGCGAGTCCCGACATTGAACGGGACGTTCACAGTCACGGGAAGTCCCCGATTCGACGTGTGCGCTCCCAAGTTTGCCTGGATCGACTCGACCTATGAGTCCCAGTCGCGGAGTCGGTATCTCCCCTACATTTTGGTCAACACGCGTTTTCCCGCTGTCATGCATGCCGAGGGTCCAACTTTCGGTTTCCTTCACGAAATGTTGCCTGTCGCGTGGCCGAGTTGGATGTCGCCCCACGAAGTCCGCGATCTCTGGTACTCGAAGTGGAGTCAAGACGCCCGCGACCTCGCCAGCTTTTTGGTTCTCATCAAGGAACTGGCCGTCGCGAATCCGAAATTCACGATCGTCGTGCGTCCCCATCCGAGCGAGAGCGTCGAGTTTTATGAGGTCGCACTTGGGCCCTTGGAGAATGTGGTCGTCATTCAGGATGGAAGCGTCGTATCCTGGATACGAAGCGCGTCGCTCGTGGTGCATTGCAAGTGCACAACGGGAGTTGAGGCGGCCATCGCGGGTCGTCCTGTCCTGCACTTCTGGCCGGATCGGGAGCGAGACACCGGACGCGGCGAAACGGTTGCACGGGAAGCTGGCGTCACAGTTGGCACGATCGGGGAAGCGCTCGAGAAGGCGGCGGGGCTCTTGAACGGAGTCCTCCATCCCCAAACCTGGTCACCGCCGGCTCTCGAGATGCTTAACAATCTCGTACGTCCTGCGACCCCACTCCTGGTCGAAGAAACCCTGAACGTGATGAATGAGCGGGCGATCGATTCCTCGGACGTGCGAGTTCCTCCGAGGCCCAGGCGGTTTCGTCCCATGGGATTCCTGCGACGGAAGCTTCGGCCGCGCCAGCCCAGTTACGTGGAGTCCAAGCGTGGCCGCATGGATCCAACGCGGATCGCGGGCGTCGTGCGAGGGTGCCAGGAATTCTATCGAGGTGCTCGGCTGAAAGCCGTTACGGACAGATACGCCATTGTCGAACCCGCCTGACCTCGAAGCATCCGGAGATCGGGAGATTCTGGTCGCCGGCCTCGGCTCGGTTGGCCGTCGTCATGTACGAAACCTACGAACCCTTGGTTGGACCCGTTTCGTTTTGGTACGCAGCGGGAAGGGACCGTCCTCGAGCCCGGAGTTCGACGACATGCCCGCCGAGACGGACCTTGCCGCGGCGCTCAGTCGCCGTCCCGTGGCCGCGATCGTTTCCAATCCAACGGCTCTCCGGCTGGAAGTGGCCGGACCCGCCGCCGAGGCGGGCTGCCATCTCTTTTTGGAGAAGCCCGTCTCGCACACGCCCGACGGGCTGGTGGAACTAGAGCGCGTTGCAAAAGAGAACGGCCTGAAGGTCCTGGTCGGATTCCAATTTCGATTCCATCCCGGCCTGAAGGATGTCAAACGTCTTCTCGATGCGAGTGCGATCGGCCGGGTCGTGTCCGCCCACGTCCGTTGGGGGGAGTACCTCCCGAACTGGCATCCGGGGGAAGACTTCAGACGCGGGTACAGCGCGCGGTCCGACCTCGGCGGGGGTGTCCTTCTGACCCTGTGTCACCCCTTCGACTACCTTACCTGGCTGTTGGGTCCCGTGCAGACTGTCATGTGCATCGTGGGTTCCCGCGGGTTCGACCTCGGCGTCGAGGATACGGCTCATGCACTGCTGACTTTTGATTCGGGCGTCACGGGTACCGTACATCTCGACTACGTTCAGCGGCCACCATGTCACGACTTGAAGGTCGTGGGATCAGATGGCACCCTCACCTGGGACAACTCGGACGGTGCCGTTCGCATCTGGCGTGAGGACTCAACAACTTGGGACGTGATTCCCGTTCCCGCTGGCTTCGAACGCAACACCATGTTCCTCGATGAAATGAGGCATTTCCTCGCGTGCATGGAGGGAATGGAGGAACCCGAAGTTACCCTGGCAGACGGAAGCCGAGCGCTGGGCATTGCTCTCGCCCTCAAGGAGTCCGCACGAACGAATCAAGCCGTCAGGATATCGGAAGTCTGAATCTCGACGGCCTCACAAGAGGAACCTATGAAGGAACGGGTTGTCGTCGTCACGGGAGGCGCCGGTATGCTCGGCACCGAGTACTGCCGCGTCCTAGGTAAGGCGGGTGCGCATCCGGTCGTGGCCGACGTCGATGGTGAAGCGGCCGCGCGACTTGCCATGTCGGTCTCCCGGGAGACCGGGGTTCGCGCCAAAGGTGTCCAGGTCGACGTGTCCGAGAAGGAATCTGTGCAGCGGATGGTTGGAGAAGTGCTTACGGAGTACGGTCGCCTCGACGTTCTTGTGAACAATGCCGCCATCGATCCCAAGTTCGATCCGGGGAACGAGGGGCGTCATGTGACGGCCTTCGAGGACTACCCGCTCGAGCTCTTCAATCGAAGTCTAGCGGTGAATGTTGCGGGTGCGTTTCTGTGTGCTCAGGCAGTCGCCCTTCCCATGCTGGATCAAGGCCGAGGCGTGATCATCAACGTGTCCTCCATCTACGGAATGGTAGGGCCCGACCAGCGCATCTATGAGAAAGAATCACAAGATGAGCGCACCTTCAAGCCGGTCGACTATTCCGTGTCAAAGAGCGCCCTCCTGGGGCTTACCCGATACTTGGCTGCCTACTGGGCCGGCAGGAACATTCGCGTGAATTCGTTCACACTGGGCGGCGTCTTCAACGACCACGATCCTGAGTTCACCGCGCGCTACAGTGCGCGCGTACCGCTCGGCCGAATGGCGGATCGAGGTGAGTACGGGGAGGCTCTGTTGTTCCTGGCGTCGGACGCGTCCTCTTACATGACGGGAGCGAACCTCGTCGTGGATGGAGGGTGGACCTCGTGGTAGTGGGGGGGAGTCCAGAGGTGCTCGCGGTCGTGCCCGCGCGTGGGGGATCCAAGTCCCTTCCCCGCAAAAACCTCCGCCTCCTCGACGGTCATCCGCTCATCGCGTATGCCATCGCTGCGGCAACAGAGGCTCCCACGATCTCTCGCCTGATCGTATCGACCGATGACGAGGAGATCGCGGACGTCGGACGTCGATACGGAGCGGAGGTGCCTTTCTTGAGACCTGCGAAGCTTGCGGAGGACTCGACTCCGGATTTGCCCGTCTTTCAGCATGCTCTCCAGTGGCTCGAAGACTCCGAAGGCTATCGGCCCGACATCGTCGTCCAATTGCGCCCCACTTCACCTCTTCGCCCGCGAAGGAAGGTGGAGGAAGCCGTAAGAATGCTCCTGGCGTCTTCGGGGGCGGATTGCGTCCGCGGCGTCACTCCCTCGATGCAAAATCCGTTCAAGATGTGGAAGGCGGGGGTTGATGGATTCCTGACGCCGCTTCTGGCCACTGAGTTTCCGGAACCGTACAACATGCCGAGGCAGGCCCTTCCCGCTACGTACTGGCAAACCGGTCACGTAGACGCCGTTCGGACGAGTTCGATCCTGGAGAAAGGATCCCTGACCGGGGAACACGTCCTGCCTCTCCTGTTCGACAGTGCATATTGCGTGGACATCGACTCGCAGCACGATCTGGATCTCGCATCGTGGCTCTTGCGCGACGGTCGGATCGACGTCGTCAGGCCGCCGGCGAGCATGGTGTGGAGCCCGCTCCCACGTGAAGTGGCCCTGATCGCGCTGGATTTTGATGGGGTCTTCACGGATGACCGCGTCTGGATCGATCAAGATGGCATTGAGTCGGTGGTTTGCAGCCGCCGCGACGGACTAGGGCTCGAGAAACTGAAGGCGGCGGGTTATCGCGTGGTGGTCCTCTCCAAAGAGAAGAATCCGGTCGTCGCACGTCGATGCGAGAAGCTCCAACTGCCTTGTCATCAAGGGATCGACGACAAGTCCGCCTTCCTCGGGGAGCTCGTGAGCAGCCTGGGTATCTCTCTGGCCGACGTGGTGTTCGTCGGCAATGACATCAACGACGTGGAGTGCCTCAGCCTGGCAGGATGTGGCGTGGCCGTGGGTGATGCCCATCCCAGCGCCAAAGCGGTGGCACGGATCGTGCTTGAAAGAAACGGTGGCCGCGGAGCAATAAGAGAGCTCGCTGAGATGCTCCTCGCAAAGTCCAACCCCGGGAACCCCGACGATGGATAGGGCGATTCAGATCGGAAATCGTTGGCTGGGAGATCGACATCCCGTTTATGTGGTGGCCGAAATCGGCATCAACCACAACGGCGATGTCGAGATCGCCAAGGCGCTAATCGATGCCGCCGTCGCTGCGGGATGCGATGCGGTCAAGTTTCAGAAGCGGACGCCCGAGCTCTGCGTTCCCGAAGCACAGCGCAAACTCATGCGGGAGACCCCTTGGGGTTACATCACCTACATGGAGTACCGAGAGAGGGTGGAGTTCGGCTTCGACGAATACCTCGCCATCGACAAGCACTGTAAGGCCAAAGGCATCACCTGGTTTGCCTCCTGTTGGGACACGGAATCGGTGGACTTCATGGAACAGTTCGTTCCACCTGCTTACAAAGTGGCCTCCGCAACGCTTACGGATCGCGACCTCCTCGAGCATACACGGGCGAAGGAGCGACCCGTCGTCTTGTCCACAGGGATGTCCACCCTGGAGCAGATCGATGCCGCGGTGGACACATTCGACTTGGTCCGATTGGTGTTGACCCACAGCACCAGCACCTACCCGTGTGACCCGGCGGAATTGAACCTTCGCATGATCTCTACGTTGCGTGATCGGTTCTCCTGCCCCATCGGATACTCGGGGCACGAAGTTGGTCTGGTCACGACCGCCGCCGCCGTTGTGCTCGGGGCGTCCTTTGTCGAGCGCCACATCACCTTGGATCGCAGCATGTGGGGAAGTGACCATGCAGCGTCTGTCGAGCCGGAGGGATTTGCTCGGCTGGTGAAATACATTCGAGTCGTGGAGAGGGCACTCGGCGATGGTAAGAAGTCGATCTATGCCAGCGAACTCCCAGTGATGCGCCGGTTGCGCCGGATGCCCAACTCAGAAGGTGCCACACCGCGAGGATGATGCGCAGGGTCAGTCGCTGCAGCGAGGGCGCATCCGCGCGGTTGAGTCTTCAGCGCAAGCAGGCGCACAGCCATGCCTGGAGGTTTTTCCAGCATGGATCATGTCGAAGCGCCTGGAAATGTGCGCGCCGGCCGTCCCACCTGCGTCCCCCGCGGAAAGCAGCGTTTCCGTACAATGACCATCGGCGGGCAGCGGCACGTGGGTGTGATGCCAGGTACTCCGCATGTACCTCCATGAAGAGCAGCAATCCCTCTAATCGCTGAGGGGCGTCCGCACGATAGGTGCCGGCGTTTCCGAGCACGAAGCCGGGCCGCGGCACCGTTGTGAACTCTGCGATCTGCGCCACTCGAAATAGCCAGTCGACGTCTTCGCCACCTCGAAATCGCTCATCGAACCTTACGGCAACCTCCCGGCGAACAGCGACGCAGTTTAGGGACGGGACCTTTCCTTCGAGCAACGTATCTGACACGTCACCCTCCCACTCTCCCTGCCACGAAAGTCTTCCGTGGCTAATGCCGAAACACGTCGCGACTGGAGCCCGAATCAGGCCGGAAGCGGCGATCTCGAGTCGGTCGGGAAGCCACGTGTCATCGTCGTCGAGGAATGCGATGTACTTGCCGATGGCGTGATCGAGAGCGGAGTTGCGGGCTGCGGCAGGCCCGCCGTTCTCAACTCGCCTGATGACCTTGATGCGCGGATCCGAGGGTGTCGACGGAACCTCACCTCCATCCACGGCGACCAGGCATTCCCAATCGTTGATCGTTTGCGCCAGCACCGATTCCAGCGCGGCGTTGAGAAAGGTTGCGCGCCCATAGGTGGGGATGACGACGCTGAAGAGGGGCACGGGGTCCAAAGCAAGTGGTTCCTCGGCAAGTAAGTGCATGAGACGGTTGGCCGAAAGCAAGCTATTCCACTCGGCCGAGTCGGACCATGCTGCACGTCCACAACGCACCTAGTACCTAGTAACACCTAAAGTTTCGGGTAAAGGTGCTTCAGCTTGATGCGGGCGTCGGAAGTCCGGAACTGCCAATCGATCTTCGACGGTCGGTTGTTGCGGTCGCCCTCCCACGCGAGGATCTCGGACCGCATGATATCCCGGTCCGGGATACGTCGGTCGAGACACTGCTGCTGAAGCACGCTGAGTTCGATCTCCGCCACGTTCAACCAACTGCCGTGCTTGGGTGTGTGGTGGAACTCGAGGCGTTCGACAAGCCGCCGCGCTTCCTGAGGTGCGAACGTCTGATAGAGGGACGCCGTCGTATGCGTGTTCAGGTTGTCGAGCACGAGTCGCACCTTGATGGCGTCCGGATAGCGGTCGTCCAGCATGCCCTTGATCCATAGGGCCCAATCCTGCGCGGTTCTGCGCTCGGTGACGTTCACATGCCTCCGGCCCGCCAGTGGCTCGACCTCGAGGAAGAGCTGAGCCACGCCGTTGCGCATGTATTCGTGGTCCATGCGCACGGGGCGGCCCGGCGCCGCCGGGATCGGATCGTGAACCTCGCCGATGAGCTGCCTGGACGATTCGTCCATGCAGACCACCGGGTAGAGGGGATCGTACGGCAACGCATACACCGCGAGCACATCCTCCATCGCCGCTACGAACGCCGCGTTCTCCTTGGGCGGGATCTTCCAATACGCCCGGCGGTGAGGGCGAAGTTCGTTTTTTTTAGAGCCCTCTGGACGGTCATGTGCGACACGCTCGGCGCCAGATCCAGTTCCACCGCCTTTTCCGCCAGCAACCGCACCGTCCAGCGCTCTCGCCCCTCGGGCGGATCGGAACAGGCCAGCGCGATCAGGTGTGCCTCGAACTCACCCCCGAAAATCACCTCTCGTGGCGGCTTCTCCGCCCGCTTGCGAGTCAGCGCCGCTTCGAGTCCCTCCTCGACGAATCGCTTCTTCAGGTGTTCGATCGTTCGGGGCGTCACGCCCAGCGCCTCCGCCGCGGCGGCCACCGTCCATGCCGGCCCCTCTGGCCCCGCATCGCACAGGAGCAATGCCCGTGCATAGAGGAACCGCTTCGCTCTGGTCTTGCCGTCCCGAGTCACCGCCTCCAGGTCACTCCGCTCTTCCGGACTCAACGTCACCCGATACCGTGGCTTCATGGCAGCTCCCTCCGTAAGGGTCTGCCATGATCATGCGTTGTCCAATACGAATCATCAAGAGTTACATGGTACTAGGCACCGACGACTACCCGCCCGATCGTTCGATCGCGACCTCCGTACGGCAGAATGTGGTGAGATACGATTCGAACCATGGATGTCCCTGAATCTCACTCCACCACGCTGAAATGTTTAGGTCGTTTAGGAATTCTGCGGCGGCTTCGGGCGTCCGATGAAGGATGCCCGACCGAACGAATTCGTCGTAGTAGGGCCGGGCAGCCTCCGAAAACTCGACTCCGTCGGGAACGATGGCCATCACGGGGATCCGCCCCTGAACGCATTCGAGGAGCAAGGTGGTGGGAAAGGAATCCAGGATCACGATTTCGGCGCGGCCTCCTAACTGCGACCAAGGGACGAGACACTGGTCGATCCCCTGCGCGGAGACGCGGGCGCGGGCGCTGATCTGTGGAGCCGACGCGCCTCCCTTCATCATGCGTGGGCGAAGAAGAACCTGCCGGGCCCAGCGGGAGTCGAGTCGCGAAAAAAAATCTCTCCTGCGTGTCGATCGTTTCCGGGATGAACCACGGATACGGGTCCCGGATATTGATGTAGAGCCACCGGGGGAGGGGCGTTCGCCGCACTACTTCCTCTCCCGGAGGCTTGAGCAGGCGAAGCGCTAAGAAGGGCGAGTCCTTGGGGAGGAGCTCCCATCCCCATGTCCGGTAACGATCCGCGAACCATGCCTCGATGTGGTGTGCGACGTCCTCCTTCATTTCACCGTAGGTGCCCGCGTGCTGGTACATCGTGAACGCCGCCCCTTCCTCCACGTGGCGTGCGATATGGAATCGACCTTCGGGCGTGGGAAGAAAGGAGGCGTGAAACGCCTGCTCGATTGGCCTCTGAAGGCGAACCGCGTCATCTCGGTGCTCGAACTCTTCAACGTACCAAGTCGGAAGCCAGCGGAGCGCCAATCGGACCAGCCGCCAGTCTGCCGACGCTTCGAGCTCCCTGAAAGCGTTCCGCTTCGAGGGGTCTGCTGAAGTGGTGGCGCCGACGGAGGGTAGATTCAGCGGCGCGGCAGGGGGATCCACGAGGCCGGCGATGACGTG
This sequence comes from Gemmatimonadota bacterium, assembly GCA_040882465.1. Lineage (NCBI taxonomy): Bacteria > Pseudomonadati > Gemmatimonadota > Gemmatimonadota bacterium. The sequence goes on along the minus strand of JBBEBG010000020.1, from coordinate 43,730 downwards.
AAAATAGTGAAATCCGAAGAGCACCGAGCGACTCCCGTCCATCGGAGTGCGGTTGAGACGCCTCAGGCGGAGCCAGGCCTGGGCGGTCCTGGGCGTGCGGGGAAACGAATCCCAACGCCCCCGGAGTCGGGCGCGGGCCGATGAAACGACTCCGGCTTCGGGGACCGGCGCCGTCTCCCCCGCGCCCACGAAGGGCCCAAGCACTGCGTTATCGTGCGTCGCAGGAGGAAGCGGGCGATCGGGATCGAGGCCGACCTCGCCCGCCATTAGGCACTTCCGCAAGTAACGGTGGATTAGGATGGCCCAAAATCGGCGGGATCGATCGATCCCGTGGAGGGCGTTCAGGCGGGGATAGATCTCGTCCAGGAGACGATCGAACCTCGCGGTGGGAGGGAGCGCGTCGGGATTGCCAGAATGGTCCGACTTCGTCATCGCGGCGCCTTCTTCCCGGTTTGGCATGGCCCTCGAAACGGAGTCGTCTTGGAATTCAAGTGGATCTAGGACCCCGAATGACGATCGACGGTCCACGCGCATGCTGCCGCCTTCTCGGAATCTTCGCTGACGGCGAAACGAGACGGATGCTCACTCGCGATGAGAAACCCCTTGCCGCTCTCTTCGCCTCCAACGTTCTCGCCCCCGCCGTGTTGCGCTCCGTGACGACGACGGAGGATTCCCATGAAACGGGGACCGATCGCATTGCGGAAGTTGCCGAACGGGCCCCCGGGAACGTATTCGTGAAAGCCCGGATCCTCGGATCCGAGGGCACCAGCGGCGCGTCGCCTCCGTCCACGGCGACGATGCACTCCCAATCCTCGACGGTCTGCATCCGGATCGACGCCAAAGCGCGGTTCAGCAACTTGGCGCGGCCGTACGTCGGAACGAGGACCCTGAAGAGTGGTCTGCGGGTCAAGGACGCAGCCCTTCGTCGCCCCAGTCCAGAAAGGGGAGAAACCGCAGGACCCCGTGTATATCCGGGGTGGGCATCCGGGGACCTTTGCGGGAAGCGGCCGGAAGGCGATCGCGCGCCTCTTCCGCGCGCCTTCGCAACCCGAAGAGCTCTTCGGGAATCCGGCGGGCCTCCCAGTGCGTGCCGTAGGAGAACGGAATTCTCCTCGGATGGCCCCCGAAGTATGCGAAATCGTGTTCCGCGTCGAGTCGAGCGATGTCGCGAGAGCCGATCCTTCGGTCCGCTACGAAGTTGAGGTCTCTCTTCTCCGCATGGTCCCGGAGCCCTTGCCACGGCTCCCGACCAAACTCCCTCCGTCGCAAATCGTTGCACCGTATCGCGTGCTGCCTCGCGAACGAAACGTTCCACGGCTCTTCCCGCGTGCTCGCTACGGCCGCGATATGAACCTTGAGTTTCGCCGCGTCCGCGCCGGCTTCGTCGATGGCGTCGATCATCGCGTACGCCGGGAAGAAGCTTCCGTCGCGCACGTGAGCGATCTCGCCCACGAACCAGTGGCGTTGCGGAGAAAACGTCACGGCTCGAACCTTCATCGGTCGGGTCCCTCCCGGCCCCCGGAGCGCGGGATGTCGATCAACCGGCATGCTCAGATGGTTCGAGAACCACGAACCTTCGGGTGATCCGGCGAATCTCCACACGCCCGAAGCCATGCTCGCCACACCCCGCGACGATTCGCTCCACCTGCGTTGGTTCCAGGCGTCCACGCTTCGAGGTCACATAGTCGAGCCGGCTCCGGCCGAAGCGTCTTCGAAGATTGGCAAGAGGCTTGCGCCGCTCGCCAGGGGGAAAGACGACGTCCGACCCGTTGATTCCGTGTGCGTCGAGGACGGCGATAGTCTCGTCGACGATCCTGGGAATCGCGGGACCGCTCAGGTTCTGGAGAAGTTCCCGTGCGGAAGGGGACCATTTCTGGGTTTCGACGTGTCCGTCGAGAATCCGAGAGGACCTCTGGAGGGCGTCGGGGATGGACGTCGCGAGCCACCCCGCTTCCCGAGCGACCTCTTCCCCCCCATTCAGGTCGTTCTCGGGATTCGGCCAGAAGTGCAGCACGGGTCGACCTGCCAGGGCGGCTTCGATGCCGGTTGTGCACTTGCAGTGCACGACCATGCGGGCGCCACGGATCCAATACGTGACGTTGTGATCTCGAGTGACATGCACGTTCGGGAACGGTCGAAACACTTCTCGATAGAAGTTCAGGTTCTCGCTTGGGTGGGGCCGCAGCACGAGCGTATGGTCGCCGTGCGCGAGTGCCAGCTCCTTGACTAGGGAGACGAACTCGGCGAAGTCGTGCACCACTTGCCGCCAGTTGGAGAAGGTAAGGTCCCGGACCCGCTCTGGGGTGGTTCCCTCGGGCCAGTCCTCCATCCGAGGAGGCTCCCGAAACAGCCAATCCTGTCCCTGGTACGGGGCGGCCATCACGAACCGCGTGTTGACGAGGATGTAGGGCGTGCGCTCGACGCGATCTTCGACACCGGCGGTGGCCTCGACCCACTCAAAAGCTGGAGCGCAGAGATCGAACCGCGGGCTCCCAGTGGCGACGACCGAGCCGTTCAACTCGGGGGCCTCCCGCTCGAGAACGCGCTTCTGACGCTCGCCCCAGACGCACACACGAACGCAATTCTGTCGGGCGATCAGGTGGGGCGGGTGGGAGCGGAGGAAGTACGTTTCCCACACCTGCTCGGGATAGATTCCCCCTTCGTCGTGGTGCCAGATCACGAGCGATTCGTTTCGTGCCAGATCCTGGGCGACGGACGTCCCCGAGTCTTCAACGTTCAGAATGGATTTTCCCAGCCACACGACGCGCCGGGAAGCACAGGCGATGTCCTTGACGGCCTCCTTATGGCCGACGATCGCCCGAAGGCCCCGACCTGCGAGAGCGGTCCCGAGCAAGAGCTTGCTGTCGAGCTCGCGGCTTGCCGTCTCGATCGATAGCAGAACCGTGGGAAGGTCTCGATTTAGCTCGATCATCTCTGTCGTCCGGTCATAAGCGGTCCAGTCGGCGTGGCGAGAAATTCTGACCTGGGAATTGCAAGAAGTGCGCCCGATGGAAAACATTACGACGCCGAAACCACGCCGCTTCCGTTTCGGCGATCGCAGCCTTCGGAGTGGCCGGACGGAACCCTTTCGTGTCGCGAGCCCTCTGGAACGTTCCTCGCCCGATCGATCCTTCCGGCCGCGCACGTTATCGTGTAAGCGTCTCGGGACCGGATGCCTGGCTCGTGACCCCTCTCGTCTCTGGCGAGCGCACGGAGGCGGCGCTCTGCCGCACGGTCCCCGACGGAGGATGAAAAGACATGGCTTCTTCGCTCGCCGCAAAAATGCGCCGTGTGATGGCATTGCGCCGCATGGTGCGGGAGGCGTCCCGTTCGTACGGGGGAGGGCCCGTCGAGGGGACCCTCCTCCGGACGACGGTGCTCTTCTCGCTCATCGTGGCCCAGCTCTCCGAGCAGCACCGGCACCGGACGAAGGAGTCTGGCGGGGAGCTCGCCGCGGCGTACCTCTGCCTGGTGGCCGCGACGATCCTGCGCGGGATCGCCCGCCTGGCGGTGCGTGATCGCGCGCGATTCCGGGAGGCCCTGCTCGAGACCCGCCGCACCGTCCTTCCGCGCATGGTGAAGTCCAGCATTCCCCTGGTCGTCGTCGGCGTCCTGTGGAAGGACGAGGACGCCACGATCGTGCATACGAAGTGCCTCCAATTCCCCCATCTTTATCTGACGGCTGGCCGCCACGTACACTTTCTCGTGAGCGCATCCTGGGCCAAGTTCAGCGTTTCGTTTCTCTGGCATCGGGTGGTACGGGTGCTCGAGGATCCGTGGGATCGTGTCGACCGGGCGACTTGGCTCGGAAACTCGCCGGCCGAGGTGAGGGCGGCCGCCGGCCAGAAATGTCGAAGCACGTTCGTCAACGCGAACTGCTTCATCAACGAGTTGCGGCTCGGGCTCGTCCTGTCGAACGGGGAGCCTCGATACGACGCGGTCCTCTGCGCGAACGCGGGGCGGTGGAAGCGGCACTACCTGGCCCGCGACGTGAAGTCGCTCGCCTACATCACCTATTCGCGTGACGAGGAGGGCCGGCTCCTCTGGCCCGAGGAGTCGTTTCAACCCGCCTACATGAACGACCACTACCTGGACGAATGGGAACGGAGCGAGATCTTCGCGCAGTCCGGATGCGGATTGACGCTCTCTAGCTGCGAGGGACAGAACAACGCGACGGTCGAATATCTCCTGAGCGGCCTTCCGGTCGTCTCGACGCCCTCAATCGGGGGTCGCGACATCTGGTTCACGGAGGACAATGCTATCGTGTGCGATTCCACGCCCGAGGCCGTAGCGAGGGCTGTCGAGGTCTGGAAAGAACGTAGAAGCGGCGGAGCGATCGATGGTCGGCGGATTCGGGACGAGTGCCTGAAGCGGATGGCTGAGCATCGCGCTCGGTTCGTCGAGGCGCTCCAGGACGTGTTCGCCCGGGCCGGCTTGTCCGGCGATGCGTCCCAGGTCTTCCAGGCGCTTCGCGAAGAGGATCGAATGCTTCACGCGCTCTCATTCCAGCGGTCCGAGAGTCCGAACCGTCATCCGTTTGCTCAGGGGTCGGGCTGGTATCCGCTCGACGCGCTGCCCTTCTAATGACCGCCCCTCCGGCCTTCGTCGTAGTCGTGAGAGCGGCCGGGGAACGTACGCGTGACGCATGCGCCACCCTCCTTGCCCGCGAGGCCGAGGGCGCTGAGATCCGCGTCGTGGAAGAGAGGCCGTTCGAGGGCGCCCTGCGGCATTGCTATCGGATTGGGTCCGAGAGCGGAGTCCCCTGGATGGTGACGGTCGACGCAGACATTCTCGTGCGCCCCGGGGGGCTGCGCGACCTCGTGGAGGAGGCCACGAGAATGCCCGACTCGTTCGTCCAGGTCGAGGGTCTGGTCCTGGACAAGCTCGCGGGGACCTTTCGGTACGCCGGCAACCGGGTCTACCGCACCAACCTGCTGCCGAGGGTGGCCGAGGCACTGGCTTTGCCCGGAACCGAGATCCGACCGGAGAGCATGGCCTTGGCTCGGCTCGCGGAGGTCGGCCATCCTTCCAAAACTTCCCACGTCGTGTTCGGCGTGCACGACCACGAGCAGTACCTTCGGGATATCTACCGAAAGTCGTTTGTCCAAGGCCGGAAGTTTCCGCTGTGGCTCACAGAGAAGCTTCCCGCCTGGAGGGCGGCTGCGGAAAACGATCCCGATTTCGCAGTATGCATGCGAGGCTACCTGGACGGATTCGCCGGCGACGGTCGGACACGGATCGATGCGCTTCTGCATGCCGAGCGGGCGGCTCGCGCGCTCGAAGACCTGGAACTGGTTGAGAAGGGGCCCCTTCCCGGAACGGAGGAGGAGTTGGATCGGCTGGGAGAGGAACTCCTCGCGGGACTTCCCGCCCGCGTGCGGGTGAATCCTGGCACGAGGCTTTGGCGGATTCTGGAAGCGTACGATCGCGTGGGAGCGCTCAGGATGGTCCCCTACGTCGTCGGCGCCACGCTCGTCGCGGTAGGGGAACGCGTGCGGCGGCTTGGGGCGGGGTGAGAGGGTCGACGCCCTTCGCTGTCGTGGAGATCCCATGGCTGTGGCGGTTGCGCGACGATTGGCCGGCGTCGCACGGCTCTGTTGGAGGGGGCGAGCCCACGGCCGCCGGCGTGCAATCGTTCGGCTGGGAGAACCGAGGAGCCGTCCGAGCCGCCCTCCGGGTCGCGGGTCCTGGGCGGCCACAGGGCAGGACCGAAACTTGCACAGGAAGACAGTCTTCGAGGCGGTCGATCAGGGCTCGACGATGAACATGGGATAAGGCTGGCGGGGGCGATGAAGGAAGCGGGCCCAAGAATCAGAGCAACAATGGGAGGAGGCGAGCAGGAAGAGGCCGCCCCGGTTCTTTCCCTCATCTGTTGCTCGCGAAACGACAACTTCCAGGGAAACGCGATGTGGCGGCTCCAGACGGGGCTCAACCTCACCGCGAAGAACGTCTTCGAGCTCGGCCTCCAGGATTCGGTCGAGATCGTCCTCACGGACTGGGGAAGTCGCGAGCCGATCCGGAAGGCGCTGACCCTCACCCGGGATGCTGCGTCTCTCCTGCGAATCCTCGAAGTCCCTCGACCGATCGCGGAGCGCTACCAACGGGATGCCCCGTTCTCCGAGGTGCACGCGCTGAACGCGGCCGCCCGCAGGACTCGGGGCGCGTACATCGGTCGGATCGACCAGGACACGATCCTCGGGCGCGACTTTTTTCGGCGCTTCTTCGAGTTCCATCGAGGAGACGCGTCCGTCGGCGCCCCCCTCGACAAGTGCCAGCTCCTGTCCAACCGCCGAGGCGTGCCGTTCCGGGTGGCGGATGCCTGTCCGTCTCCCTGGGTGATCGACCGGTTCGTGCGGGCGTTCGGGTCGACGCTTCCGCAGGCAAAGCCGCTTCCCGATCACCTCTACTACCAGAGCTACGTCGGGATCTGGTTGGTCCACCGAGACCTATGGTTCGAGATCGGCGGCTACGACGAGTCCTTCATCTACATCAACTGGATGGAGGTGGACATGATCCTCCGGCTCGAGCCGAAGTATCCCTTCGTGAATCTCGGCCGGCTCATCGACCACGACATCTATCATCTGGACCACGTGCACCCCTTCCACTACTGGGGTGCCAAGGGACGCGTTCGGAAGGAGAATCCGTATCGGGACCACGACCATCCGCCGGAGGAGACCTTTCCGAACTCCTCGGACTGGGGCCTCGCGAACGAGGCGCTGGAGCTCATTCCATGCACTCCTGCGGCGGGAGAGGCTGAGCGGGCCGCCGCGAGCGTGTATGGCGCCCATCCGTTCGAGCTGCTGTACCGGATCGCGGCCTTCGCGCTACCTTGGACCCTCGACCGGATCGGGCTCGCCCTCCTTCGCGTGGCGGCCGCACCGGTGCGGCTCCTCCTGAGGTTGGCGCCCGGGCTCAAGGAGCCCGTCACGAGCTATCGCGATCTGGTGCGAGGGCACGCGTTGACGGAATGGCCGCAGCTCTTCCGTGACCACCACCGGGCGAGAGCCACCCAGGACCGGTCGGAGGAAGCGGCCTGACGAGGGGGGGTGCGCTTCGCACCGACGCACCCATCATTTCGAATCGAGCACTGGAGAACGGCGTGCACAAGAGCTGGAGCGGACGAGAGGTCCTCGTCACCGGAGGAGCCTCCTTCATCGGATCGCACCTCGTGGACGCGCTCGTGGAGTGGGGTGCCAACGTGCGCGTCGTCGACAACCTCAGCACGGGGCTCCTGGAGAACATCCAGGGGCATCTCGACGCGGGGCACATCGAATTCATCGAGGCCGATCTCCTCGACCCGAAGGTCGCGAGGACGGCCGTGCGGGGGAGGGAGGTCTGCTTCCACCTGGCCGCGGATCACGGGGGCCGTGGGTACATCGCGACTCACCCCGTGGAGTGCTCCACGAACCTGATCCTGGACGGGACCGTCTTCCGCGCCTGTCACCAGGAGGGCGTCGAGCACGTGGTCTTCGCTTCGTCTGGGTGCGTCTATCCAACTTCTCGCCAGATGGATCCCACCGAGGAGATCTACCTCTCGGAGGACATGGTCGGCCCGCCTTACGAAGCCGACGACATCTACGGGTGGGCGAAGCTGATGGCCGAGATGACGCTCAAGGCCTACCACACGCAGTACGGAATGAAGACGGCGAGCTGCCGGTTCTTCACGGTCTACGGACCCCGTTGCGGCGAGAGTCACGCGGTGATGGCCATGATCGCGCGCGCGTTCGCGCGGCAGAATCCCTTCGTCGTGTGGGGCAACGGCGAGCAGGTCCGGAACTGGACCTTCGTGGACGACATCGTCCAGGGCTTCATCCTGGCCGCCGAGAAAATCGAGGACGGGGCGGCCGTAAACCTGGGCACGGACGAGCGCATCCGGGTTCTCGACTGCGCTGAGCAGGTCATCCGCCTGGCCGGCTACGACGCCGAGATCGAGCGCCTGCTGGACATGCCGTCCGGCGTTCTCAACCGAGCCGCCGACACCTCGCTCGCCGCGAACCTCCTCGGCCGGATTCCGCAGGTCTCCTTCGAAGAGGGTCTGAAGCGCACGTACGACTGGTACGTGGCGACGAAGGATCCGGACGACGTACGGCGCCTCGTGGCCGACGAACAGGCCCTCCTCACCCACCGCATCGGGAAGTCCGCGACGCAGCCGACCGGTTCCTGAGGGCCTGAAACGAGCGAAGCCATGGCGGGACGTTCTGGGCAGGGGGTCGTGCGATTGGCCGTCCTCGGGTGCGGAGCGGTGACCGAGCTCCTACACCTTCCGGCCGCCGCGCGCGTCCCCGGGCTCGAGGTGGTCTCGCTCGTCGATCGGGACCTGGTCCGGGCGCGCCGCGTCGCGGAGCGCTACCGCGTTCCCGATGCGCGGACGGGTCTCGAGCTCGGCGACACCCGCGTGGACGCCGTTCTCGTGGCGCTCCCCAATCGTCTGCACGCGCCCGTGTCCATCGACTTCCTCCGGAGGGGCGTGGCAGTCCTGGTGGAGAAGCCGATGGCCCTCTCGTCCGCCGAGGGGCGCGCGATGGTGGAGGCGGCCGGCGAGGGGAACGCCGTTCTCCAGGTCGCCCAGATGAAGCGCTTCGCGCACGGTGCTCGGCTGGTGAAGGATCTCCTGGACGCCGGGCGGCTCGGGACGCTTACAGACTTCACGGTGGAGTGGGGGGAGGACTTCGGCTGGCCGCTCGCGTCCGGGTCGAGCATGAGCCCCGACGAGGCGGGAGGGGGCGTCCTCGTGGACTTCGGAAGCCATCTCCTCGACCTGCTCTGCTGGTGGCTCGGGTTCCCGAGCGTCGTGCGCTACGCCGACGACAACCGCGGAGGCGTCGAGGCAGACTGCGAGCTGGAGCTGACGATGCGGGGGGACGTCGGGACCGTTCCTGGAGAGGTCCGATTCAGCCGGCTTCGCACGCTGTCGAACGTGGTTCGCATCCGAGGCGAGCGGCTCACCGTCGAATGGGATCATATGACGGCCGACGCTGTGCGGATCTTGCCGACAGATTGGAAGGACGGCGCGCCGCCCCGGTTCTCATGGACCGAGCACGATGGGCAGACCTTCGAGGACCTCTTCGTCCGACAGCTCGAGTCCTTCGTGGACGCGGTCGGGACCGGCCCGCCGTCTCTCGTGCCTGGGGAGAGCGTCCTCCCGAGCCTCGAGCTGATCGAGCGCTGCTACCGCTGTCGTGGCCGCCTCGAAGAGCCCTGGGATCGGCCCGTGGGGATGCCGGACGCCGCAGAGGTCGGGGCGTGAGGAAGGTCGCGCTGACGGGGGCGACCGGGTTCATCGGCGGTCGGCTCGCGGAGGTCCTGGTGGAGAGGGGTGCGCAGGTCGTCTGCGTCGTGCGTCGATGGGGGGGCGCGTCGCGGCTCGCCCGGCTTCCGGTGCGAATGGTGGGCGGTGACGTCCGCGATCCGGCGTCGCTTCGAGCCGCCTTCGAGGGGTGCGACACCGTCCTGCATTGTGCTGTCGACTTCCGGGCTTCGGGACGAGCGCACGAGCGGTCGAGCGTGGGGGGCACGAAGAACGTCCTCGAGGCCGCGCTAGGGGCCGGCGTCTCGCGCGTGGTCCACCTCAGCAGCGCCGCCGTCTTCGGCCTGAGCCCCCGACCCGATGCCCAGATCTCCGAGGAGGCTTCGGTCCGCCGCACCGGTCAGGCTTATTCGGACGGCAAGATCGCGGCGGAGCGGGTCGCTCTCGAGTTCGGACGCAGACACGGCCTGCCGATCACGATCCTTCGGCCCACGGTCGTCTACGGTCCGTTCGGGTCCTACAGCCGGATGCCGGCAAGCCTGGCGAGAGAGCGGCGGCTGGTCCTGATCGATGGCGGAGAGGGCGTCTGCAACTGTCTGTACGTGGACAATCTCGTACAGGCCGTCCTTCTCGCTGCCGTTCGCGAGGAGGCCGTCGGCCAGATCTTCACGATCTCGGACGGGAGGCCCGTCACGTGGAGGGAGTACCTCGAGCGCCATGCATGGGCCCTGGGCCCGGACTTCGCGTCCCTGCCGGCCATGTCCCGGGAAGAGCTGAGGAGCGAATGGCGGCGCCTCCGTCGCGCAGCTCTCCGGCGCCTTTTCACGACCACGGCCGGCAATCCCATCCGACTCCTTCGGGATCCCGCGTTCAAGCAGGGGTTCTATTCGGTGCCCGGAATGCGGTGGGCCTCGGGCGCCGCCGAGGCTGCGTTGAAGCGACTCCCGGCCAGGGCGAGCGCCCGCGTCCGCGCGGCCATCGCAGAGGCGAAGGGCGCCGGGGCTCCGGCTCCGGAGCGAGGAGATGCTCCGGCACGCCACCTGAGCCCCGGGGAGGTGGAGACCCTGTCGGTCTTCGAGCACGTGACCTTCTCCGTCGAAAAAGCCAGGCGCCTTCTTGGGTACGCTCCGTCCGTGGATTTCACCGAGGGGATGACCCGGACCGAAGCCTGGATCCGGTGGGCATACATCTAGGGGAGGCGTTCCATGTGTCTGCTCGAGAGTCGGGAGGCGGGGCCGACCTCCAACCGTACCCCCATGCCTCCGTGGAGCTGGTGGGCGTTTCATGTCCTCTTCGCTTGTGCGCTCGTGGTCGGCGCGGGCGAGCTCTGGCTGGGATCGAGGGTCTGGGCACTTCCGATGGAGCGGGGAGTCTTCCTGCTGGGGATCGCGGCGGCGCACCTGGGGGCGGTAGGGTGGACCGCATTCTCCCGCGATACCGATGGCTCCCTTGGGCGCGTGTCACGGGCGGTGCTGAGATCAGCCCTGTGCTTCGGGGGCGTCGCCGGAGGTATCCTCCTCCTCGAGTGGCCGTACTATTCAGGTCCGCTGCTCGTGCTTGGCGGAGTCGCCTCGGCGGTCGTGCTCTCCATCCCGCGTCGAGCGATCGCGCGGCGTGGCGCCATGCCGACCGCCGGTGCCAGTGCGATCGTCATCGCCTTCGTGCTTTTGGGCCCCATGGTGTCCGGCCGCGGCTCCTCCGTCAGGGACGAACGCATCGCGGCCGCCATGTCCGAGCTCTATCCCGCACTCGACCCGCAGGACGACAGCGTCGGGGTCCGAATCGCCGCCACAGCCTATTACCCTGTTCGCGTCACGGTGCAATACGCGTTGGTGCCCTCGAGAGCGTCCGGGGGCGGGCTCGAGCCGGTCTCCGACGGACTGCTCATTCTCTCCGGTGACGGGGCTCTCCTGCGGGCCGTGGAAGAGGTCCCGGGCGGCGTTCTCCGTGCGACCGTCCTGCCGGGCCGGGTTCCGATGAACACCGAAGGATACGTCGCAGAGGTCTTGATGCGGATCGACCTCGGGATCCTCTCCTCGGGCGCGTTGGAGGAGCAGGAGCTTCGCAACTTTCGTGCGATGGACGTGGCGGCGGCCGAGCGGACTGAGAGCTGGCGCATCTACGTCTCGCACCATCATTGGAACGAAGAGGCACGCTGCTTTACGGTGAGGGTGTCCGTGACGGAGCTCTCTCGAGATCTCCTCGCCGAACTAGAGTGGACGACCCTCTACGAAACGCAGCCCTGCCTCTCGCTGGATGAGTCCACGAACTTCGAGCAGGCCGGCGGGCGCATGGCCTTCCTCTCCGACGATACGTTGCTTCTGGCCGTGGGCGATCAGCGCATGTGGGCGGTCGAGGATGTCCAGAGCCCCACCTCTGACTACGGCAAGACGCTTCGCATCGATCTGCGCACCGGCGAGGGGGGGATGCATACCTCCGGGCACCGCAATCCTCAAGGCCTTCTCCGAGACGCACTCGGGCGGATCTGGGAGACCGAGCACGGGCCGCAGGGTGGCGACGAGCTCAATCTGATTCGATCCGGCGCGAACTACGGGTGGCCGGTCGTCAGCTTCGGTACGGCCTACGGAAGTTACGAGTGGCCGGGAAGCCCGTCGCCGGGCCGTCAGGCGGGCTTCGAGGATCCAGTGTTCGCCTGGATTCCTTCGATCGGCGTGTCCAATCTGATCCGGGTGGAAGCCGACCGATTCGCGCTCTGGAAGGGTGATCTTCTCGTCGCGTCCCTCTGGGCGAACACCCTGTACCGGATCCGCCTGGACGGCGATGCCGTTGAGTACGTGGAACCGATTCCGGTCCGTAGTCGCATCCGAGACCTCACCGAGGGACCGGACGGTCGGATTTTCATGCTCTTGGATGACGGTGGGGTCGGATGGCTCGATCGCATCCTTCCGTCCGAGCCGGATCCGCAGGCCTCGGGTCTGGCGCGCGGGGAGATCGTTTTCGAGCGGTGTGGGGAATGCCACCTTATCGGCAGCGGGCTCGAACATCGAGCCGGTCCCGACCTGTTCGGCATCGTCGGACGGCCCATCGCATCGGCCGAGGGCTTCGAGTATTCGAATGCCCTGCGACAGGTGAGTGGCGCTTGGACGGAGGAACGGCTCAGCCGCTTCCTCCGAAATCCGAACGAGGTCGCGTCCGGGACCCCCATGCCGTCGACTGGGCTCACGGATCCGGGAGATGTCACCGCACTGATTCAATTCCTCAGGGAAGCGCGCTGATCCGTATGTCGCACAATCCATTACGAAGCGCAGCCAAGGTGGCCAAGTTCTGGCTTCGGGACATCTGGGGTTCCGAGTGGGACCGGCACCGTCGCTTCCTCCTCCTCAAGCACTATCGGGCGTACTTCCGTAATCGCGACATCCCGGGTGAGCACCTTCCGTTGGAGTCGCCCGACTCCGCGAATCCAGACTCCTCTGCGTCCATGCAGCAGGCCTTCTGCGAGGCCTTCGGAGCTCGAATCGAGGCCGTCCAGGCATCGGCTGTGCCGGCAGAACGAGTCCATCTCACCTACCGGCCGCTCGGGAAGAACCTGCGCCTCGTCGGCACCGCGATCCGGGACGACGTCCGCCGCGGACGCAGAGTGGCGATCGACCCCGGGGGCACTCCATCGGAAGTTCGGAATCTCGCCCGCCGGGGCTACGCGTGGGACCCATGGGTCTGGATCCGCGACGGCATGCACGACGAAGCAGCGCCTCGGGACGCGGCGCACGCATGGAATCTTCTCTTCCGAAATCCCACCGCGTACGCCGCCGGAGATGCCTGTCGTCCCCTGCCGGAACTCCCACCTGTACCTTCCGGGATCCCGAACTTCGAGCCGCGGTTCCTGAGGACCGTGCTCGAGCTCGCCGTTTCGACCCGATACATCTTCACGCCCGTGGAATCTATCGGTGAACGGATCGAAGCGATGAAGCGGGCTGCCGATTGGCCGGAGTCCGAGGCGGTGCTGGGCATTCACGTGCGCCGAGGCGACGCGGCCTCGACCGACGCGAACGCGGAGGGTCCGAAGCTCGCGACCCGGAAGTCCTTCCCGCTGGCCACCTACCTAGAGACGGCGGACCGAATCTGCAAGCGCTACGGGATCCGACACATCTTTCTGGCGACGGAGTCCCCCTCCGAAATCGAGCGCGCCCGCGAGATGCGCCCCCAGTACCGCTTTCTCTGGATGGACTACGACCGGTCGCTCTTTCCGAACATCTCGAAATCGAGCCAATTCATCGAAGACCTCGTCCTGGACCACCCCGAGCGGGCCCGTCCGCTCGCCGAGTCCGCGATCCTGGATCTCGCCTTCTTCCGGGAGTGCCACGCGTTCATCGGAGCCTTCAACTCCGAGTTCAGCGTCCTGGGGTGGCTCCTGGCCGTCGGATCGCGGGGCCAACTGGTTCCGTACGTATCCCTCAGCCGCGCCTCGGAACGCTGGAGCCTGAACCCGTTCGACGCCCTCCTCAACCTCCGCAACAACTGTCCGCTCGAGCTCTACCACTGGTAGCCCTTCCGCGTCCGGGGGCGGGTCACCCGGATCGATCGGAGGACCCCGTCAGATATCCCAAGTAGCGGGCGCAGAGGCACGCGAATTCGCGCACGCTCCGCGACGCGGAGATCCGACGCCGGACGCGGCCCCAGAGGGTGAGGCGGGGTCCGGTACCGGATCCCACTTCGTACATCGGAATCCGGTTCCATCGATTCGCGCGACCGGCCTGGAAGGATCGTCGGAGCGCCGATCCGAGCGTGACGTTCTCCGCTTCGACGTCGTGCCGTACACGCGCACGGGGCAGGCAGAAGCGGTCCCGCGCCACCGGGTCGCTGAATCTGCGGAGGAAGGCGCTCTCGTCCCCCACGGGAAGGGAGGTGCCCGGGCCCATGTCCGTCGGGTAGGGATCGGCCGCCGACGCGATCAGCGTCCGCCGCACCGCCATGTTGGGCCCGAACGGATAGGCGCCGAACGGATAGGGCGCATCTTCCTGCGTCCAGTCATGTTCCGAGGTGAGCAGCCCCATCAGGCTGGAGGATTCGCGTATCCACCGAGGCACGGAGTCGGGATCCACCTCGATTGTCCCGCCGAAGATCGAGACGTCGGGGTGACGGCGCGCCCCGGCCTCGATCTCACGCAGCCAGTCCGCACGGGGACGCGCGTCGTCGTCGGTGAAAACGAGGAGCTCCCCTCGTGCGGCGCCGATTCCGGCGTTGAGCGCGCGCCCCTTCCCGGTCGCGTCGACCCGGAGGCTGTGCAAGGAAATGCGGGCTGCCCACGTCTCCAACAGGCGGGGCGTCTCGTCGGTGCTTCCATTGTCGCAGACGATCACCTCGAAGGTCGGCGCATCCGCCTGGGACTCGATGGCCTCCAAGAGGCCGACCAGCGACGCGGCCCGGTTTCGGGTCGCGACGAGCACGCTGATGGTCGGGTCGTCACTCACGGGGTCGGTTCGGTCAGGACGTCCGTGGTCGCCTCCCGGCTCTCCCGACACCCGTCCCGGAACCCGACGGCCCAGTGACTCAACGCCACCGTGATCAGGGGGAGGTTGCGGACGACCATCCCAAGCCGCTCGGGAGACCACCGGATCGTGCAGGCGACCATGTAGCCGAGCCGCGCGGCCATGACGATTGGCATCATGAAGCTCCAGCGTCCCATGCGGTACTTCCAGGGATCGAGGTTGATCGCGAAGGACGCGCGGACCCATCCGAAGAAGCGCTGGTGCGCATAGAGCGCCGCGCGCGTCTCGCGGCCGCGGTGGCGCACGATCACATCCGGTCGGAAGCGCGACGCCTCCGGTGGGTGGCGACGTGCCAGAGCCACGCAGAAGAGCGTATCCTCTCCCGCCGGAACCTCGGTGTGGGGAAAGCCCCCCAGCTCGAGAAACTCGTCCCTGCGCACGGCCAGATTGCACGCCGGAAAGAACGGCTGCGGGCCCTCAGGGCGTCCCGCGGGCATCTCCGCGAACTGGAGGAAGTTGTCGACGACCGCGAAGGGATTGTCGGGGAGGGCGTCGAGAACGGGCCCACCCACGAGGCGCACACCGGCGTCGAGAGCCGAGACGGCTCCTCTCAACCAACCGGCGTCCGGGATGCAATCCGCGTCGATGAACGCGAGGTACTCGCTCGCCGCGACGCGAGCGCCGATGTTCCTCGCCCGCGACTGCACCAGGTTATCCGCGCTGCGGACACACGTCACGAAGGGGAAGGCTCCGGCGACGTCGGCGACCTCCTGATCCATCCAGCCGTCGATCACGATCACCTGATAGGGCTCATGGAGGTCCTGGACCGCGAGGCCCTCGAGGCAGGCCCTGAGCGGCTCGGCGCTGCCCTTGCAGGGGATGATCGCCGTGATCTTCGCATTGGGCGAGGACGCCGCTTCGCCGGAGACGGTCATCCGATCAGGGGCCGAACAAGGGACCACCACAGCCGGGAGGCGCCGGAGACGGTCGCCGCGGCCAGTGAGGCGAGGCCGCTTCGCAGAAAGCCGGGTGCCAGGGGGATCGGCCCTCCCTCGAGGAGGTCACGGTCCCGGGCCACGCGGCGAGCCTGGATGCGCCCCCGCTTCTCCCGAATCGTGGCCGGGTTTGTCACAATCCACCACCAGGCGCGGAACCACTCACGGCCGAAGCCGCCGAAGAGTCCGGCGCCCAGGGACGCGGCTTCGTAGAGCAGGAGCACGGGAGACAGGAGGAACAGGGTGCGAAAGCGGTAGTGGATCAGAAGGAGGAGCGCGTGGTGCCGGATCGAGTAGTACGCGCGCCGCCTCGGATACGCGCCCTCGTGGCCGCGGAACGACAGCCCCACGGTGCCTTCGCCGCGGTCGTGCCGGACGATCGCCGGCGTGAAGAGAAAGGTGTGCCCATACGCACGCATCCGGACGCAGAACTCAAGGTCCTCGTGGTAGTGGAAGAAGGTCTCGTCGAATCCGCCGGCGTTGATCGCGACCCGCCGGTCCATGAGGTAGCAGGCGCCGATACACCCCCCTACCACCGTCTCCTCGTGGGACACGGAGGCCACCGGCTGGTAGGCATGCCGCAGGATCATCGCCCCGGTGAAGTGGATGCCCGCGCCGTCCGCCTGCACCGTGTCCTCCTCTGGAATCAACACGACCCGAGGACAGATGACGGCGGGTTTCCCGTTCCGAAGCCAGGCCTGGACCATCTCGGCCAGGCAGTCGTCGTCCGCATAGACATCGCCGTCGACCATGAATGCCAGGTCGCTCGAGACGGTCGCAAGGCCTCGATTCCGAGCCGTGGAAATCCCCAGATTCTCCCCGAGGTCCACGACCTGCACGTCGGGGAACCGCTCCCGGATCGCTTCGGGCGAGCCGTCGGTCGAGGCGTTGTCCACGACGACGATGGCCTCGATAGGATGACTCTGCCTCCGGAGCGCGGCCACCGTGGAGAGGATGCGCTCGTCGCCGTTAAAGTTGAAGGCGACGGCCGAAACCGTGGGGCGGGAGGGCGAGACGTCCTTCGGATCCGGGACGGAAGCGGGCCTCTGGATCGGGCTCAAGGGCGATGGCCGCGACGGCGTCCTGTGGGTGCGATGGGTGCGCGAATGCCGGGCGCGAGATCGCACGGACGCTAGAAAGGCTCGCCCGGTGAAGCAAGGGCGGCGGCGTCTACCAGACGTGAGTGACCTTCCCGCGGATCGTGCCCGAACCGTCTGCCCTGCTGCGAGAAAATGCGTTTCGATCCCGATAGGCTCGAATCGGCGCGTCCCCCGAGTCTGACTCTGCGAGAAGGGATCGAAGAGCGGACCAACATTTGGCATAATGAGCCCGTCGTTGAGTGAGAACAGGCGGGCCCGCCGCCCGCTCGAGAAGTGTCGACCACGCAGACCACTCTCCGTGATGGACGCGTCGGCCCCTCCCGGACGGTCTTCCTCCCGTAAGCGTGAATCGCAGACCATCCCAGGCGGCTCCAGTTTCCGGGTCAAGGGAGGATGATGCGGCGACGGTGAGGTTGAGGTCACGTCAATAGGTGTGTAAACGGCATCAGGCGGCGATCCTCTCGGAGCGAGGTGTAACCGCGACTCCGTCCACGTACCTTGCTCCGGCCGCGACCGCCGCGAGCAAATGCGAAGCGTTGAGTTTGCGGCACGTTTTTTCGGCTACGCGCAGCAACTTCCAGATCAGGGCGGTCGCGTTCTCGACTCGCTTGTAGCGCTTTCCGGCGCTGGTGCGGAGCCGCACGGACGCGAAGGGCGACTCGACGATGTTCGTCGTGCGCAGGTGGGTCCAGTGCTCCTTCGGGTAGTTGAAAAAGGTGACCATCCGTTCCCAGTCTCGAGTGAGCGCGGCCACAGCTTTCGGATAGAGCCGCTCGAACTGCTTTGCGAACTGGTCTCGGGCCCGCTCACACTCGGCCTTGGTCTCGGCGTACATCATGGCCCTGAGGTGCTCTCGAACGGCCGCCTACTTCTTGCGCGGGACTTGGTCCAGGACATTCATCATCTTGTGATTCCAGCAGCGCTGCTCGTCGCACTCGGGCCAGATCTCCGCGAGCGCGGGGTTTCTTTCGGCACGGCGGTGGCTCCTTTCGTTGCGGGCACGAGGCCCGTGGGTGATCGCTCACCCGAAAGGTGTCACCGCCTTCTGTTCGTTTCCACACCCTTTGAAGCTACCTCGTGAGGTTTCCCGCAGGGCCCGGTTCTTGAAAATTGCCGTCAGCCGGTAATCCTGATGCAAACAGAACCCAGCCGAGCGGACAACCAGGGGGCATGCGCGACGTCGCGAGGAAGATCCTGGACCTTTTCGAACCCAGTGAGCACTGGCGGCTCGCGGGGCTCCTGGGGGCCATGGTCGTCACCGGGCTCTTTCAAACCGTTGGCATCGCCTCGATCATGCCCTTCCTGGCCATCGTGTCGAATCCGGCGGCGATCGAGGAGAACGAGTATCTCGCGTGGGGCTTCCAGACCTTGGAATTCTCGAGTGGGAACGCCTATCTGATCGCTCTCGGCATCCTCTTCATAGTGCTGATGGTCTTGGCGAACGGCTTCAACACGCTCACGGCCTGGTTGGTCCTGCGGTTTCAATGGCGAACGCACGAAAGACTCTCCCACCGCCTCCTCGATGTCTACCTTCATGCGTCCTTCGCATATCACCTGAATCAGAATTCCGCGCGTCTCGGGGCTTCTCTCCTCAACCAGGTCACGCAGGTCACCCGGGGTCTCATCATTCCGGCGTCGACCATCCTCTCCCGCGGGATCTCATCCCTCTTCATCGTGGCGTTGCTCGTTGCGGTCGATCCCCTTTTGGCCGGCGTCGTATCGCTCACGATCGGCGGCTTCTATACCGGTGTGTATGTCCTCGTCCGAAAGAAACAGGGAGAGCTGGGGGCCACCGTCCTCCAGGCGAACACCGAGCGCTACCAGGTCGCGAACGAGGCTTTCGGAGGGATCAAGGAGATGAAGGTGCTCGGAAGGAAGGGGCACTTTCTGAGTCGCTTCCTGAAGCCTTCGATCCGGTATGCCCACGCGAACAAGGCCAATGCTTTCGTCGGGCTGCTTCCACGATTCGTGTTGGAGACCTTCGCGTACGGCGGGATCGTGGTTGTGATTCTCTATCTCCTTCAGACCCGCGAGAGCCTGGATCAGATCTTTCCGCTGCTCGCGGTCTACGCCTTTGGAGCCAACCAGCTGATTCCGGGGGTCCAGGAGATCTTCAACGCCATGACCGTCATGCGACTCCAGATGGCGACCGTGGACGAGCTCCACGCGGACGTTACGGGCAGGACTATGGAGGGAGTGTTGTCAACGCGAAGCGTGCGCGCGTCGGATCGCTCACTGACGACAGAGAAACTCGCGCTCCACGAGGGCGAGTCCATTCGGGTAGAAGGCTTGTGGTTCCGCTATCCGTTCGCGAAGCAGGACGCCCTCAAGGGGATCGATCTCGATCTTCCCATCAATCGGACTTCGGCGCTGGTCGGAGCCACGGGGTCGGGGAAGACGACCCTGGTCGATCTCCTGCTGGGTTTGTTCGAGCCGACGGAGGGGAGGATTCTCGCGGGGGACCGGGTCCTCGACGACGACCTCCTTCCGGCCTGGCAAAATACGGTGGGCTACGTGCCGCAATCCAACTTCCTGTGCGACGCGTCAATCGCCGAGAACATCGCGTTCGGCATTCCTCCAGATCGGGTGGACTCGGCGGCGGTGGTACGTGCGGCGCGGGCCGCCCATCTCCACGCGTTCGTCTCGACGCTGGACGAGGGGTACGAGACGGTCGTCGGGGAGAGAGGGATTCGCTTATGGACATCTGTATAACTAATGCAATATATTGGCTGGTACCCCTTGATGAGGAGGCGACCGGCCATGGCACGACCGGAAGGTTCTGCGAAGCAGCTGGAGCGACGACGGCACCGGGCGATGCGACTGCTGGACCAAGGTCGCTCGCTGGGCGAGGTCGCCGAGTTGGTGGGCTGTCATGCGAGCTCTGTGATGCGGTGGCGCGACGCGCGTGAGCGAGAGGGCGCCCAAGGACTCAAGGTGCGCAAAGCATCGGGGCGACCGCCGAAGCTGAGCGAGGCGCAGGCGGGGCGGCTCCGAGAGCGGTTGTTGGAGGGGGCGGTGGCGCAAGGCTACCGCACGGAGCTGTGGACGACGCAGAGGATCGCCGAGGTCATCGAGGCCCAGTTCGGAGTGCGGTATCATCGCGATCATGTGGGTCGCCTGATGAGGCGACTCGGCTGGAGCTGCCAGAAGCCGGAGCGGCGCGCGCTCGAGCGCTGGAAGCGCGAGAGCTGGCCGGAGGTAAAAAAAACGCCGGGCGGCTGGGTGCCCACATCGTCTTCGCGGACGAAAGCGGCTTCCAGCTGAACCCCTCGCTGCTCAAGACCTGGGCGCCGAGGGGGCACACACCGGTGGTGAGGCATCGCTACCGGCGCGACCGCATCTCGGTGATCTCCGGGCTCTCGATCAGCCCGGTGCGGCGCCTGTGGGACTCTACTACCGCTTCCATCGCCACAACATCGACGGCCACGGCGTGTGCGATTTCCTGCGTCACCTGCTCCGTCACCTGCGCGGCCACGTCATCGTCATCTGGGACAACGCCTCCATCCATCGAGGAGCCCCCGTGCGAGAGCTGTGCAGACGCTACCGTCGCCTGCACTTGGTCGCGCTGCCTCCCTACGCCCCCGAGCTCAATGCCGACGAAGGCGTCTGGAGCCTTGCCAAGGCGACCCTCGCCAACGGCCGGCCCGACAGCATCGACGAGCTCGACGCTCATCTGGACGACACACTGCAGCAGCTCGGCCACTCCTCGTCGAGGCTCCGCTCATGCATCCACCGCACAGAGCTCCCCCTTTTTTGAGCCCTCTGTTGCATTACTTATGCCGACATCTATAGGCGGCGGACAGCGCCAGCGCATCGGCATCGCGAGGGCCCTCTATCACGATCCCGCGCTTCTCGTGATGGACGAGGCGACCAGCGCTCTGGACAATGTCACGGAAGACGTGGTCATGCAGGCGATTCGGGACCTGTCGCGCCACCGAACGATCCTGCTGATCGCACATCGACTGACGACGGTCGAGGAGTGCGACGTCATCCACCTGATGGAGGAGGGCCGCGTCGTGGCCACGGGAACGTACCACGATCTCGTCGAGACGTCACCGACCTTTCGCGCGATGGCCCGGGTCTGACGCACGCCGGTTCACTGCGATGGGGTCCTGGAGCCGCCGCATTCCTGGCGGCCCATGGTCGACGGAGATGGGGGGCGCGCCGCCCCTGCGAATCCATCCGCTGGGACACGGCACGTCCCGCTCACAAGGCCCTCAACTTCGGATCACAGTTCGGTTCGGCAGAAGGTCCGCATGTACTCCTGAAACCAGGTGCTGCTCTCGACCTCCGACCACCATCGCGGAATATCGAGCGAATTCAGAAAACGGGCGGCCGACTCCGGATTCGCGTGCAGGATGCCGGCCCGCGCGAACTCTTCATAGAACGGAGCGGCGACTTCCGTGAAACACACCGTCTCCGGGACGATCGCCACGACGGGGATTCCCGCGTGGAGGCACTCGAGAAAGAGCGTCGTCGGGAACGCGTCGAGGATGACGATCTCGGACCGGTTCCCGACCTTCGCCCACGAAAGCGTGCCCCCGTCGATTCCGGCGACGACGCTCCGGGCGCGCGGTCCGATCTGTGGGTCCGACGAGCCCCCGGGCACCGCCCGTGGCCGAAGCAACACCTTGGCGGCCTTCGCCACCTGAAGCTCGGCGAAGAACCGGTCCTGGGTTTCGACGGTCTCTCCGATGAACCAGGGATAGGGGTCCCGGATGTGGATGTAGAGCCAACGGGGGACGGGGCGCAGCCGCCGGATGGTCTGGCCGGGCGGCTTGAGGAGACGAAGGGCCAGGAGGGGCGAGTCACCCGGGAGCAGCTCCCATCCCCAGGTCCGGAACCGGTCGGAGATGACCGCCTCGCTGTGATGGGCCACGTCTTCTGCGAGCTCTCCGTACGTCCCGGCGTGTTGGTACATCGTGAGCGCGGAGCCCTCCTCCACATGTCGCGCGATGAAGAACCGACCCTCGGGACTCCAGAGGAACGAGGCGTGGAACTCTCGTTCGGTGGGGTCTCGGACCGGGACGGAGGCATCCCTCGCGTCGAACTCCTCGACGTACCACGTCGGAAGCCAGCGCAGGGCGAGGCGGGCGAGCGGCCATACGACGTCCGACTCCGCGTCCGCCAGCGCCTCGCGCCTGGCATCCCAGGCAGGACTGGCCGGAATCGCCTGCCGCGGAAGCTGCAGCATGGCCGAAGGCTGCTCGACGAGGTCGGCGACGACGTGGAAGTAATGGAATCCGAAAAGGATCGACGGGCTCCGATCGACCAACGTGGTACGCAGCTGACGCAGCCGAAGCCAGGTCCGGACGCCCGCGGGAGAGGGGTGGATCGCCGGGAGACGCTTCTTCACGCGACGCAGCATGGAAGGCCGGGATGCCAGGTTCGTCTGCTTTCCGCCGCCTCCGACGTATGCGCCGAGGATGTCGTTGTCGTGCGTCGGTGGAAGCGCAGGGCGCTCGGGGTCCAGGCCCACGTCGCCCGCCATGAGACACTTGCGCAGGTACCGGTGGAGCACGATGGCCCAGTACCGGCGACTGCGGTCGATGCCGTGGACGGCGTTCAGGTGTGGAAATACGGCCTCCAGCAGGCGATCGTAGCGGACCGTCGGCGACAGCGACGCGAGTTCCTGCGGGTCGTAGCGCTCGGAATCCTTCATCTGGGCTCGTCCCACGTCATTGGCATGGCCCTTGAAGGGATGCGAGTTTCCAGGTACGGGGCAAGGGATCCCACACGCCACCTCCGGGTTCGCACCGTGAGATGATTCCGAAGACGATCGACATCGGGGACGACTCGGTCCGCACCGTGCGGATCGGCGGCACGGAGCCTCTCGCCTTCATCGGCGGGCCCTGCGCCATCGAGTCGCGGGACCATGCACTGTCCGTCTGCGAGGGCATCGACGACGTCTGCTCGAGGCTGGACATTCCGTGGGTGTACAAGTCCTCGTACGACAAGGATTGTCGGTCCTCGCCCCAGTCCTTTCACGGCGTCGGAATCGACGAGGGGCTCGAGATCCTCGCCGACGTGCGCGACGCGAAGGGCGTTCCGGTGACGTCGGATTTTTCGGAGGCCTCTTGGGCGCCCGCGACCGGCGAAGTCGTCGATCTCGTCCAAGTTCCGGCATACCTCTGCCGACAGACGACCATCCTTCGTGCCGCCGGAGCCACGGGCAAGCCCGTTCATCTGAAGAAGGGGCAATTCATGAGTCCCTGGAACATGAAGAACTCCGTCCGCAAGGTTGAGGCCACGGGAAACGAGAACATCCTCCTGAGCGACCGGGGGACGTTCTTCGGCTACAACATGCTGGTGAACGACTTCCGAAATTTCCCGATCATGATGGAGACCGGGTACCCCGTGTGCTTCGACGCGACGCATTCCATGCAGCTGCCGACGTCGATGGGGAACGTGTCCGGGGGGCAGAGGGAGTTTATCCCCTATCTGGTGCGGGCCGCGAGCACCTGCGGCATCAACGCCCTCTTCATGGAGGTCCACGACGATCCGGCACGGGCCCTGTCCGATTCGAACACGGTCCTGGATCTTCGGTATCTGGAACGTGTCCTGGCGCAGGCCAAGGCGGCGCACGAGCTCCGCCTCGAGCTTCTCGACGAGTGGGGCGAAGACCGTGTCCACATCGACGACTGAGATTCACGTCGGCGACGTGATGTTGCCGATCGACGAGCTACCGATCGTCTCGCCACGGACTCTCCTCAAGGAGGCGATCGAGGCGATGACGGAGCGTGGGCTCGGTGTGGCCTGCATCGTCGGCGACGGGGGACGGCTCGTCGGGATCTTCACGGACGGTGACATGAGGCGCATGCTCCTCCGGTTCCAGAAGCCCCTCGCGGCGCTCTTCGCGGACGACGTCATCGCGCATGCCGTTCTTCGCCCCGTCACGACCCGTGCCGACGCTTCGCTGCGTGAAGCCGTGGAAACGATGGAGGAGCGCGGCGTCTGGGATCTTCCGGTCGTGGACGAGAAGGGCGTGCTCACGGGACTTCTCCACCTCCACCCCGCCGTGAGGGCGCTCCTCGGAGCATGACCGTCGTCGGGGTCATTCCGGCGCGCTACGCGTCGACGCGATTCCCGGGCAAGCCGCTCGCGGTGATCGCGGGGAAGCCCATGGTCCAGCACGTCTGGGAGCGGGCGACCCGAGCCCGGCGTCTCGACCGCGTGGTGGTGGCGACGGACGATCCGCGTATCGGCGAGCTCTGCCGAAGCCTGGGCATCGACGTGGAGATGACCTCGGACGCGCACGCCACAGGCACTGACCGCATCGCGGAGGTAGCCGAGCGGGGCCTCGGGGACTTCTACGTCAACGTGCAAGGAGACGAGCCGCTCATCGATCCGGACGCGATCGATATCTGCGTGGACTGCCTGATGGGCGGACTCGGCCGCGGCATCGACGTGGCGACCGTCTACGTGGAGGGAGCGAGCGAGGAGCAGGAGCGCAGTTCCGCCTCCGTTCAGCTCGTCCCCACGATCGATGGGCGGGTCATGGCGCTCTCGCGTCTTCCGATTCCGTCCGCGTTCAAGGCGCCCTATCGTAGGGCGGTCCACGTGGGGCTCTACGCGTTCGGACGCGCGGCGCTCGCCCGGTTCGCTGGCCGTGCGCGTGGACCCGTGGAGGCGGCGGAGAGCATCGAGTTGCTCAGGTTCCTCGAGTACGGGGATCCGATCGCCTGCGGCCCGATCCCTCCCGGTTCGATCGGGGTGGACTACCCCGAGGACGTGGCCCGGGTCGAGGCGATATTGCGGTCCGCGACTCTCCACGATATGGGATCCTTGTGACCCACCGGCAATCTCTCGCCGCCGCCGCGCCTGCGGATCCTCCAAATTCTGACACGACGAGCCGATCCTCGTCTGTGGTGCCGATGCCACGGATGTTTCCCGTTGCGCCGCATTACGAAATGGGTCGCCGTATGCCCCTGGGTTCGATCGTAGCGCGGAAGTGCGGCGACTGGGGCACCGCCGCAACGAAACCGTGGTTTCCGCGCTACGCCGTGATGCCAGGATCTCCCCACTCCCACCTTGCTTTTCCCCTGTTTCGCTTCCTCAATCCCGGTCCGGAACTGGTCGCTTTCGGCCCGTGCGCCCATGGTGGAGGTGGCGTGGGGCGCGAGCGACCCATGTCGAAACGCCTCCCCGAGACCCGATGAACGCGCCCAATCCTCAGCTGCCGCAGGGAATCCGTGCCGAGAAGGAGTTCATGTATCGTGTGGTCGAGCGGGAGATCGGCCGCGTGGCCAGGTACGATACGGTCGTGGACCTCGCTTGCGGCCGGATGGCGCTCGCGCCCTCGATTCCGAGCCACCGATACATCGGCGTGGACGCGAGCCCGGAGCTAGTGGAACGGGGCCTCAGGGACAATCCCCGCGCCGTTGGGATCTGCTCGCGAATCGAGGACCTGGATCCGGAAGTGGACGGCGACCTGGTCCTCTGCCTCCAGTGTATCGGGATCAATCAGGGTTTCGAGACCGCCAATACGCTGGTTTGCGTCGACAAGCTGATCGACGCGACGCGCGTCCACGGGCGTCTGATCTTCAACGTGGGTCATTACAGCCTCCCCTACTTCGTGGAGATCGAACAAAGGCTTCGGGACGCATTCGCGGACGTACGGATCATCCGGTACGGCCGCTTCCAGGAGCGGCGCTCGCCCCGGGTGGCCAAGGCGCTCGCTCGCGCCATGCTTCGATTCCCTGTTCTCGCGCGGGATGAGAAGGGGAGTCCTCGCAGGCTCTATGTCGCCGAGAACCGTCGCATGCGCGGGACGGATGGCTCTGCGGGCGCGGTTCGCGAGACCGGCGCCGGCCCGGCTCTGCACCGACACACCCGTCGGCGAAACCGATCGTCCGGTTGACGACCATCGGGGGTCCCCGATCGCTGACCGCCGTGGAGCGGGCACGGAAACGTGGCGGGGCCCACGTGGCGGCCGAGCCCTTTCGCTATCTTCCGGTCCATGACCGTTCTCGAAGCCCTCGTCCTCGGCATCGTCCAGGGGGCCACGGAGTTCCTTCCGGTCTCCTCGTCGGGGCACCTGGCCCTGGCCCAGAAGGTGATGGGGGTCTCCCTTCCGGGAATCACCTTCGAGGTGGTCGTGCACGTGGCGACCCTCCTCTCCGTGACGGTCGTGTACCGGGCGCGGCTGATGGATCTGGCCCGCGGGGCCCTCGTCCTCCGCGATCCCGAGTCCTGGCGTTACGTCCTCCTTCTGGCACTCGCGACCGCGCCGGCCGCGGTCGTCGGAGTGCTCTTCGGCGACGCCGTCGAGGCCGCCTTCGAGAGCCCGGCGATCGTCGCCGTGGCGCTCCTCTTCACGGGGGCGATGCTCTATTCGTCCCGATGGGCGCTCGCGCGAAAGTCCTCGAAGGAGATCACGTTCGTGATGGCCGTCCTGATCGGGCTCGCGCAGTGTGTGGCGCTCGTGCCGGGGGTGTCACGGTCGGGTTCGACGGTCGTCGCGGCGCTCTGGCTCGGCGTGCCTCCGGTGGAGGCGGCGGCCTTTTCCTTCCTGATGTCGATCCCGGCCATCGGCGGCGCGGCCGTCCTCCAGCTTCCCGACCTCGCGGAGGGTGGTGCCGCGATCCCGGCCGGGCCGCTCCTCCTCGGCTTCCTGGCGGCATCCGTCGTCGGCGTCCTGGCCATCCGGGTCTTCGTCCGGATGCTTCGGGATCGATCGTTCCCGGCCTTCGCCTGGTACTGCTGGGCCGTCGGCCTTCTTTTCCTCGGTTGGCTCCGATTCGCCTGATCCTCTAGTCTGAACGGCGAACCTCTCCCCAGGCCTCCGCGAAGGAGGCGAGGCATCATGAAATCGAAATGGAGAACGGGCACGGTGGCGGCCACCCCCTTCGGAACCCAGATCGCGACGAGCGAAGCCGCGGCGCAGATCCCCCAAAGCGAACGAGGGGCAGCAGGTCGTCCTGGTCACCGGATCGACGGACGGGCTCGGTCGGGAAGTCACGCTCCGCCTCGGCGCGATGGGGGCGCACGTGATCGTCCACGACCGAAACGCCGCACGGGGCGACGAGATCGAGCGCGGGGGGCAGGGAAGCACGCGCTTCTTCCAGACCGACCTCGAGCAGCTCTCGGTGATCCCATAGCTCTCGGAGGTTGGGCAGCCCCCAACTGGATGAGGCTCGAACGAGCGTAATCACATCCGATGTGGGGCGGTTGCTTGCCCGGGGTTGCCTTCTGCCACCGTCACCTCCATCGGGGCACCCCACCTTCTCTATTGGCGTGATACCTGCCATTGTCGTCACTTCACGGGTTCGCGGGCTTCCATTCATCGAGAGTTGAGTGACGGTCGGCGCATGAACCGTACCATTTTGGTCACTGGCGGCGCGGGCTTCATCGGTTCGGCGCTCGTGCGCCACCTCATCCGCCACACGTCTGCCCGTGTAGTGAATGTAGACAGCTTAACATACGCCGGCACTCTCGGGTCCCTGGCTGACGTGGTGGATTCACCACGATACGTGTGGGAACGCGTGGACATCCGGGACCGGCCAGCCCTCAAGGACGTGTTCGACCGACATGGCCCGAATGCGGTCTTCCACCTTGCGGCCGAATCCCATGTGGACCGGTCGATCGATGGTCCGGCTGCCTTCGTGGACACGAACCTGGTCGGAACGTTCAATCTTCTCCAGGCCGCCCGCGAAGCTTGGTCGGCCGACGCCGGACATGCTCGGCTCCAGAATAAAAACGCCGCACATCCCTTCCGGTTCATTCACGTTTCCACCGATGAAGTGTT
Source organism: Gemmatimonadota bacterium (assembly GCA_040882465.1). NCBI lineage: Bacteria > Pseudomonadati > Gemmatimonadota > Gemmatimonadota bacterium. Next base: position 16,194 of record JBBEBG010000020.1, on the reverse strand, counting down.
CGGCAGCCTGGGCGAGACCGGCGCCTTCACAGCCGACAGCCCCTACCGGCCGAACTCTCCGTATGCCGCCTCCAAGGCCGGGGCCGACCACCTCGCCCGCGCTTGGTATCACACGTATGGGTTCCCTGTCATCGTCACCAACTGCTCGAATAACTTCGGTCCCTATCAGTTCCCGGAGAAACTCATTCCCCACATGATCCTGTGTGCGATCGAGGGGCGCGATCTCCCCGTCTACGGCAAAGGAGCGAACGTCCGCGATTGGATTTTCGTCGAGGATCACGTGCGCGGGCTTGTTCGCGCCCTCGAAGCGGGCCGCCCGGGGATGGCCTACCTCTTCGGAGGCGACGCCCAGAGACGGAATCTCGACGTGGTTCGGGCGATCTGTGAGTTGCTGGATGGGATGTCCCCCGCTCCAGACGGCCGCGGTCATCGGGAACGGATCAGGTTCGTGGCGGATCGGCCGGGCCACGATGAGCGCTACGCGATCGACGCAACCGACACGCGGGAAGAGCTGGGCTGGTCTCCCGAGGGGACCTTTGAAGAGCACCTCCGCACGACCGTGGCATGGTACGTCTCGCGTGAGGACTGGTGGGGTCCGATTCGTAGTGGCGCGTATCGGGGCGAGCGGCTGGGGATGCTCCGATGATCTACTGCCCGTGCACGACCCTCATGCTGGCTGGCACTCGGCGTTTCCTGTTGATCACCACGCCTTGGGACCGGCCCAGTTTCGAATGGCTCCTCGAAGATGGAGCGAGGTGGGGGCTCGAGATCACCGATGTGAACCGGTAGTCCCTGGAGCGGGGCGAGCTCGTGGTGGAGAAGTTGGGACGCGGCTTCGCCGCCCCCGAGCCGGGAAGCCTGGCGGAAACCGGCCGGAAAGTGCTTCGCGAGTAAGCTAGGCGGCTGGAGCTGGACGCCGGTTGGATTCCGGTGTTCACAGCGGTGACCTGCATCTCGCTCGCGGACCGCCCCGACGCCGGGATCCCGCCTCACGAGATCTCATTCCTGGATGTCCTCGGGCGACGTCCACACGACCTCTTCCAAGCCTGGACCTCCTGACGAAGCCTCCAGCCGGCCGGCGAAGGGGCCCCATCGAGCCCCACAGCGGTCTTCGGCGTGGCCCTTCGCCGTCGAACCCGCTAGAGTGCGACGAGCGAGTTCCAGGTTGCGGCCCCAGTAGGAGAGCCTGTAGGGGAGGGTATCATGAAGGTGAGAATCGGTATGCTCGCGGCTGCCGGTGCGGCGATGGGAATCCAGATCGCCGCGATTCAAGCCGCCGCCCAGATCCCCGAGGCACGGGAGGGTCAACAGGTGGTCCTCGTGACCGGCTCGACGGATGGATTGGGACGGGAGGTCGCCCTCCGCCTCGGTGCGATGGGCGCGCATGTGATCGTCCATGGCCGAAACGCTGAACGAGGCGCGGAGGTCGTGGCGGAGATCGAGCGCGGGGGGCAGGGAAGCGCGCGCTTCTTCCAGGCCGACTTCGCCTCGCTCGAGCAGGTGCGGGGGCTGGCTAGTGAAATCCTCGAGGAGTACGACCGCCTCGACCTTCTCGTGAACAACGCCGGGATCGGCTCGTCCTCCCCCGAGCGGGAGCTCAGCCAGGACGGTCACGAGCTTCGTTTCCAGGTCAACTACCTCTCCGGCTTTCTCCTCACCCGGATGCTCCTCCCCCTCCTCATGGAGAGCGCCCCGGCCCGGATCGTGAACGTCGCCTCGGCCGCGCAAAATCCGATCGACTTCGCCGACGTGATGATGGAACGGGGGTACACGGGAGCGCGCGCCTATGGGCAGAGCAAGCTCGCGCAGATCCACTTCACCTTCGACCTCGCGGAGGAGCTCGACGGCCGAGGGGTGATCGTGAACGCGCTCCATCCGGCGACGTACATGGACACCCAGATGGTCCGGGCTTCGGGAAGGACGCCCCTCAGCACGGTGGACGAGGGTGCGGACGCCGTTTGGAACCTCATCACCGCTCCGGGGCTCCAGAGCGGCCAGTACTTCAATCAGCTGCGCCCCGCCCAGGCGAACGCCCAGGCCTACGACCGGGACGCCCGAATGCAGCTCAGGACGCTCAGCATGGAGCTCGCGGAACTGAACTGACTGGACGGAGGTGCTCGTTGACAGGGGGTCACTTCCGCGCGTAAACTCCACCGAGCGGTCGTAAGGCGGTCCCCACCCCCGGACGGAGTGAGCCGTGCTTCCGCACTTCCCGTCGTTCCTTCACCGATTCGCCCTCGTGCTTCCCACGGCCGCCCTCGCGGTGCTTCCGTGGGCGGCCCCCATTCGCGCCTCTGACGACGAGCCGACCTTCTACGCCGACGTCCTCCCGATTCTCCGGGAGAACTGCCAGGCGTGCCATCGCGAGGCCGCGCTCAGCGCGGGGGGGATGCTGGCTCCCATGGCGCTCGAGACCTACGAGCAGGCGCGGCCCTGGGCACCCCTGATCGCCGAGGCGGTACGCGAGCGCCGGATGCCTCCCTGGGGCGCGGACGAGCGCCACAGGGGCACCTTTGTCGGCGAGCGGTACCTGTCGGAAGAGGATCGCGAGACACTGATCGCCTGGGCGGAGCAGGGGGCTCCGGAAGGGGATCCGTCCCAGGCGCCGGCGGCCGTCGCGGTGGCGGCGGGGGCGACGGAGACCGGATGGTGGCTCGGACAGCCCGATCTCGTCGTCGAATTCCCGGAGCCGGTCCTCGTGGGGGACGAGGTGGCCGACTGGCAGCCGACGGTCGTCGTCCCGGTGTCGAGGGAAGCCCATCCTGCACCGCAGTGGATCCAGGCGTCGGAGTTGAAGGCGGGCGGCGCTTACGTTCACCACATCGTGTCGAGCCACCTCGGCGTCGGCACGCCGGGGCGCGGGCCCTTCGTCTATCCGGAGGGGTGGGGCGTCCTCCTCCCGGTGGATCCGGTCGTGACATTCAACATGCACTACTACAAAGATCCAGGACCGGGGACCGCCGTCGAGGACGAAACCCAGGGGGGGTTCGTCTTCTATGAGCCGGGAACGGTGATCGATCATGTGGTCGAGACGGACATCAACAGCTCGGGCCGGGATCTCCTGATTCCGGCGGGGGATCCCAATTTCGAAGTGACGTGGGGACGCACCTTCGAGGAGGACACGTATCTCCTCTCGATGGGGCCTCACGCGCATTACCGCGGGAAGTCCTTCCAGTACGAGCTCGAGTACCCGAATGGTGACCGGGAAGTCCTCCTCTGGATTCCCGACTACGACTTCAACTGGCAGCTCCTCTACCAGTTCAATGAGCCGCGCTTCATCCCGGCGGGCTCGACGCTCCACGCGACCTGGTGGTTCGATAACTCGCCTGAAAACGAGTTCAACCCGGACCCCACGGTGGACGTGAGTTACGGGATCGAGACCTTCAACGAGATGGCCAACGCCCGGATCTATTACGCGTCGGCCACGCCGCGTGGGATCGTGGTGGGCGATCCCCTCCCGGAGGACATCGAGACCGCCGCTCGTGAGGCCGAAGACCGCCGCCGTCGCCAGATCCAGGCGACAGGGGCGGTCGAAGACCACAACTGAGCAGGCTTTACTGCCGCCCCGCCCCTCTCAGCGTGTCGAAGAGGGAGTCGCGCATCTTCTTCGCCGAGGTGGCCAGGTCGTCCACGAAGTCCTTGGCCCCCTCGCGGTATGAGGACGCGGCGGCCGAGAGGTCGCTTATGTATTCGGGCTCGGGCTCCCCGCGCCTCGCGTAGTTCCCCCTGAGGATTTCGTCGTACGCCCCGGTCTCGATCCAGGCCCTCAGCTCGGACACCCGCAGGACGTAAAACGGGTGGGTCGTGCCGAGGAGGTTCAGGACCTTGAAGACCGCCTCCATCACATCCTGGCTCTCCTGGTAGTCTTCCGCCTGTTCCAGGAACGCGGGGACGCTTGTGACCTCCGGAGCCCCGGGGCGACCGGACGCGAGCATGGCGTGATAAAGCGTCCCGCCGCCGCCCGCCATCGCCAGCATGGCGCGGTACACGATCCGGGGGTCCTGCACCCCGAGGAGCCCGGCGCGGTCGGAGGAGAGCTCGCTCTTCCGGTACCACTCGAGGAGCCCGACGAGGATCGCCCGCGCGGCGAGCCCCACGATGGGAAACCCGCGTTCCGCGAGCTGGACGAGGATGACGAGCATCGTGTGGTAGAGGACGTGGCCGCTCAGGATGTGACCGACCTCGTGCGCCATCACGTATTGCAGCTCATCGTCGTCCAGGAGGTGGATCATCCCCGAATTCAGGATGACGAAAGGCTGGTCCATCCCATAGGCGCCCGCGTTCACGACGGGCGTCTGGGAGATATAGAGAGGATATTCGTAAGGTGCGTCCATCGTCTTCAGAACTTCGAGGTACAGCTTGTGGACGCGGGGGAACTGGTTCCCGGAGACGCGCACCGAGTTGGCCTGGAAGGCGAGTCGGATCGGCTTTTCGCCAAAGAACCCGAAGAGCTTGCGGAGGACGTCGTCGAAGACGGGAATCCTGCGTAACGCTTGGAGCGCCGCCCGGTCCGCCGGATGCTCCCATGCGCGTGGAGAGATTCCAGTGAGGACGCGGCGTGCACGAGTTCCATCGCCATTCGCGCCGCCGGAAGAAGGACCGCCGGAAGGAGTTTCGCCGGAAGTCGGGTCGTCTGGGCGCATGAGGGGAGTCCGGGCTGAAGGGAGGGGAGCGCTCTTTCACCTGTACGGTTCGACCAGGGCGAAGTTTCAGATGGGCGCGCCGGACCCCGGTCGCCCCCTCGCGCCGGCCCCCCTACCGCAGCGTCTCCGCCAGATCCCTCAGCGACGCCGCGAGGAGGGCGCGCACGCGCGTGGGATTCCCCGTCTGCCCGGCGGTGAGCGCCGCGAGCGCCTCGGCGTCGAGCTCGGCCGCGGTCGCCACGAGCCGGTCGGCTGCGGCTCTCCGGTCGTTCCCCGCCGGAAGTCCCTCCGCCGCCGCCAGCGCCGTGGCGAGCCGCGCAACCATCTCCGGGGCGAGTGCGTCCGCCCGCACGAGTTGATCCAGGTACGACCGTGTAACCGCGAAGCTCACCGGCCAGACGATCTTCGGCTGATGCTGCGCATTGAATTGCTCGTAGCGCACGGATAGAGCGGCGGCGATCTCGTTCTGGGAAAGGTGCTGGCTCGGGAGGAGTCGCAAGACGTCGAGTCCCCGCGCCATCTCGGATCCGTAGACGAACCCGTTGTACCAGTATGCGGACCACTGTCCGCCACCCCCGCGCCCCTCCACGCTCACCGGGCCCCGGTCGAAATAGGCGATCTCGAAGGGCTTCCCAGTGTCGGTGAAGTCGAAGACCGAGATCCCGCCCTGATACCAGGCCTGAACCTTGATGTCTCGCCCCGGGACGGGAACGAGCGAGCCGTTGTGCGCCACGCAGTTCTCGAACTCGGTCTGGGGGACCGGGAGCTTGTAGTACCCCGCGAGCCTGAGCTCGCCGTCCACGATGTCGAAGAGGGCGTCCGCGCCCCAGGTGGGAGGATCCGTCGCGCGGCAGCGCGGTGAGCCGCCGCCGCCCCACTCGTCGGTGAAGACGACCTTGGTCCCGTCGTTGTTGAAGGTGGCCGAGTGCCAATATGCGAAGTTCGGATCCACCACGTCGTGGATCCGGACCGGGTTCGTCGGGTCGGTGATGTCGTACAGGATACCGTTCCCCTGGCAGGCCCCCCCGCCGAGTCCGATTTCCGGATAGGTCGTGATGTCGTGACAGGCGGAGGTGCTGGACGTTCTCTGCGTGCCGGCTCCGTGATCTCCCCCCGGCCAGAGCCCCGCGAGGTCCCCCGTAACCGGATCCGCGAATACGCGAGGCTGGTTCACGATGCGCGCGTCCTGCGGGCGCGCGAGCGGGACCTGGATCACTTCGATCTGGAAGTAAGACGTATTGGGTTCATCCTGAGAATCGGGACCCGAGCACCCACCCAGCTCTTCCGCGGGCCGGGGCGCGCTCGTCCCCGACACGTAGATGTAGACGTTTTCGTCGTCCCCGGGACGGCTCGAGAGGCTGTGCGTGTGCGACCCACGGCAGGTCTGCACCGCGGCGACCTGTACCGGATTATCAATGTCGGAGAGGTCGAAGATCCGAACGCCCCGGAAACGTTCCGAGCTCACCTCGTCCTCGATTCCCTGGTCGCCGCAGTCGAGACGACCGCTCGCGGCCTGCACCGAGTGGAAGAGGAGATTTCCATAAACCGAGAGGTCTCCCTGATTTCCCGGGCAGAGCACGGAGAGGTGGAGCGCCGGATTCGCCGGGTCCGAGATGTCGTAGATGTTGAAGCCGTTGTAGTTCCCCATGAAGGCGTAATTTCCCGAGAAGGCGAAGTCCGAGTTCGTGGAAAAGCCCTCGGGGCGGGGAAGGTTCGCGATCAGCTCCATGCTTCCGGCGGCCATCCCCCCGTCGTGGAGGCCGGGCGCGAGCCCGATTCTCGGATCCGTTGGATCCCACTCCCAGAGGGGAAGCTCGGCGTCGGCGGAGTTTCCCTGGGCCGCCGCGGAGTCGGAGGTCACGGCCTGGGCGGAGGAAGCCGACGGTAGGACGGCCAACATCGCTGCCGCGAGAAGCGCGAAGAGCACCTTGTTCATGGGGATCTCCCTCGAAAAAAGAGGTCGTTCAGTTTCCGTCGGTCAAGAGCTCGCGAAGCAACCGCTCCATCCGAGCGATCTCGATGCGCTGATCCGCCTCCACGTGAGAGGCGAACTGAAAGACTTCCTCCTCCTGAGCGGCGCCCGGGCTCGCGAAGAGCTCCGCCACCATGACGAGCGCGCCCTCGTGATGTTGGATCATCCCGGCCAGGAAGAAGCGGTCGAAGTCGGTGTCGCTCGATCCCCGCAGAGTTTCCATCTGTATCGGGGAGAGCATGCCGGGCATCATGTGATGCGCGGCCATCTCCGGAAGGGGGAGTCCCCGGCCCTCCAGCCAGCGGCTCATCAGGGCGATCTCGTCCCGTTGGGAAATGACGATCCTTTGGCCCAGAAGCACGATCTCACGTCGCGTCGTACGCCCGGGAATGAGCGCGCTCATCTCGAGTGCCTGCGCGTGGTGCTGGATCATCCCTTGCATGAAGGCGACGTCCGCCGCCGTGTGGGGAAGGATCGCCGTGACGGGCGTGCCATCCAGAACCCTCGTTTCCTGGCCCGGAGCGCCCGGGCGGACCACGGGGGAACCGGGCGGCTGGACCGCGCCGGCCGCGCACCCGACCACGCCCATCGCCAGCCCCACGAGGACGAACGCCGAGCGGGAAACCCGTCTCGCATCGGTCGGCGTCATCGGCGGGCCACTCTTACGGGATCTGGCCATGTCGAGCGACCCATCGTCATCTCACAGCGTCTCAGAAGCGCTCCACGGTCAGCGTGTAAGCCCCTTCCGCGCCGACCGCCTCGGTGGTCGCCTCGATGGTGTAGCAGCCGCCCGGGAGGACCCTGGCGATCGCCGCATCGAGTCCGTTCACGCCGCCGCCGTCGTTGTCGTCCGCGTCGAGGGTAGTGAAGGCCGAATAGAGCCAGAGAACCGAATCGAGCTCCGTCGAACGCATCGTGAAGCGCCATGTGCTGAGCGAGGGGACCTGAAGGACGTAACTGTCAACAAAGTCGCCCTCGAAATCCGTGAAGTCTCCCGGTTCCAGCATTCCTTCGATCACGGATCCGGCCTCCACAACGGTATCTCCCAGGCATTGCTGCGCCGGCGTCGTCGGGTCGCCGCTGCATCCGGAAAGCCAGAGGAGCCCCGCGGTCGCCTTCATGAGAATCAGGGTTCGGCGCCACATCGCGGGCCTTCCTCGCATTGGAGCGGATTTCGGGCCGCGGCGGCGCAACGGCGAGGGTGCAAGTTAGGCCCGTCCCGAGGCGGGAACAACTGCGCCAGGGCTCCAGTCCTTCGCCTCGATCGCGAGACGTTTTCCTGTAGCCCGTCGGCGTGATAGACTGCAAAGCCACACCGGCCTACCCGACCGCTTCTCCGAGGAGGAGGGATGTTCGAGCTGTCTCCGAAGGCGCAGGATCTCAAGTCCCGTCTGGAGCGCTTCATGTCGGACCACGTCTATCCGAATGAGGCGGAGTACGGGCGCCAGGTGGCGGACGGGAACCGGTGGGGAGTCGTTCCCCTCATGGAGGAGCTGAAGGAGAAGGCGAAGGCGGCGGGGCTTTGGAACCTCTTCCTTCCGGAGAGCGAGCACGGCGCGGGGCTTTCGAATCTGGAGTACGGAGCGCTCTGCGAAGTCATGGGGCGCGTCCACTTCGCACCCGAAGCCTTCAACTGCAGCGCGCCCGACACGGGAAACATGGAAGTCCTGGTCCGATATGGGACGGAGGAGCAAAAGGCCCGGTGGCTCGAGCCGCTCCTCGCGGGCGAGATTCGCTCCGCCTTCTGCATGACCGAGCCGGACGTCGCATCCTCCGACGCCACGAACATCCGCGCGAGCATCCGTCGCGATGGGGACGAGTACGTGATCCGCGGCCGCAAGTGGTGGTCGAGCGGGGCGGGGGACTCCCGTTGCAAGATCCTCATCTTCATGGGGAAAACCGATCCGGCGGCGGCCCGGCACCTCCAGCAGTCCATGATCCTCGTGCCCATGGACACGCCGGGCGTGAGAGTTCTGCGGACTCTCCCTGTCTTTGGTTACGACCATGCGCCTCACGGACACGCTGAGATCGACTTCGAGGACGTGCGTGTTCCGGCGTCGAACCTCCTTCTCGGGGAGGGAAGGGGATTCGAGATCGCGCAGGGTCGGCTCGGACCTGGGCGTGTCCATCACTGCATGAGAACGATCGGGGCCGCGGAGCGGGCGCTCGAGGCGATGTGCCGGCGCGTGTCGGAGCGGGAAGCCTTCGGGAAGAAGCTCGCGGAGATGGGGAGCATCCGTCAGGACATCGCGCGCTCCCGGATCGAGATAGACCAGGCACGCCTCCTGACCCTGCACGCCGCGGACCGGATGGACCGGGTAGGGAACAAGGAGGCGCGCGCAGAGATCGCGATGATCAAGGTCGTGGCTCCGAGCATGGCGCTCCGCGTCCTCGACAGGGCGATCCAGGCATTCGGAGGGGCGGGAGTGAGCGACGATGTCGGGCTCGCCGCCGCGTGGGCCGCGATCCGCACCCTGCGCCTCGCCGACGGGCCGGATGAGGTTCACCTCGAGTCCGTGGCGAAGCTCGAGCTAAAAAAACAGGACGGACCCGGCCGCCTCACTTCTCAATAGGCGGAGGGATCCGCGAGGCGGGGGCCCCCCTCAGTACGCCAGCGGGTCCGGGCGGATCTGGAACTTCACGATCCGGGAGAGGGCGCCTTTCCCCCCTTCGATGTGCCAGGGCGTGTTGGTGCCGAAGTCGGCCCACACGGCGCGCCCCTTCCACCCCGCATCGGGATCGTCGATGCGCCCGTCGAGTCCCCGCGAATAGAAGCCGAGAGGGTAAGGGACGCGCATCACGACCCACTCTCCCGAATCCGGATCGAGCGCGAGGAGGGCGTCCGAGGTCGTTCCGTTCGCGATCGGAATGTTTTCGCCGAGACCGAGCGTGTTGAACTGGTCCACCCAGTTGTAGTAGTGGAAATCCGATCCGCCGGGCTGGCCTGCGTTTTTCATCTGCGGGCCCGGCGCGGGGTACAGCGTCCACCCTTCGGCGCAGTGCTGCCCGGTCGCGTCCGGACCGCTCAGCACCGGGCACTTGCTCCGGTCGAAGCTCGCGAGGTGGCTGCTCCCAGAGAGAGCGGTCCAGATGACGCCGTCGCGGGTTACGTCCATGCCGCGCGGCGCGTATCCCCATTCACCCGGGGGCACTTCCGGATTGTCGAAGGGCGGCTCGTAGGCCTCGGAAAGGCAGGACTCGGGTGGGCTGTCGCCGGGATCGAGCCGGATGATGGTTCCCGGGACACCCCCGGTACGCGCGATCCAGATCGAGCCGTCCACGGGGTTCACGATGACTCCGTAAGCGAAGCCGGCGAGCCGCGTGTCGAGCGCGGGGTCGCGAGGTCCCGGGCCCTGATTCCAGGGGCGAGTGATTCGCCCGTCCCCGTTCGAGTCTATCACGGTCGGACACCACCCCTGCGAGGCGCCGGCGTCCCCCGTCTCGTCGAATCGCCGCGTGTTCAGCCATCCGATGACACTCCCGTCCCCGCTGAAGTAGAGGGTGTGGTCCTCGTCCTCCGCGAACTGGAGATGGTGAGTGGAAAAACAGGTGTCCACGAGCACGAAGCTGTCGGTCGCGGGGTCATAGACCGAGGCCTGGCGGTTGCCTCCACCGAGCGGGAAGTACTCCGCATAGGGATTCCCGGACCCCGCCGCGCACCAGTTCGGAGTGGTCGCGGGGGCTCGGACGTTCGAGGTAAGCCAGACTCGACCCCGGTGATCCATCATTGGATTGTGGACGTTCGCGGGTCCGTTCATGACCAACTCGTCGCCCCAGAAGGGAGACGGCTCCGGCCCGGGAACGAGGGGGAAGTACGAGGGCGTGTCGGCGTCGCGGACGGGGATCTTCAAGTCGCGCGCCTCGTGCGTGATGGGATCCACGATCAGGAGGCGGTCATCCGTCATGGAGACCCCGTATACGGGCCCGTTCGAATTCACGGCTGGATTCCGCTTATCGGTCGCGACCTCGTCGTGGACGTAAGAATTGGGGAACCCCCAATCCCACATCGTGAGGACGATGTTGCGTTCGACTCCTTCGGGGCGCGGTGGGGCCGGCGGGACCTCCCCGGCGGCGATCCGGTCGGTCCAGTCCGCGAACATCTCGACGCCGCGCGGACCGAACTGGCTCATCGCCGCGTTCATTCTCCCGGCGCGCTGGCCGAAGGTGACTCTGGCACGCCACGCGTCTTCGGTCGTCTCGAAGCGGTTCGCGATGTGGGCCACGCTGCGCGTCACCTCGTTTCCGAGCTGATGGCAGAGCTGGCACCCCTGCTTCATCTGGTCGATCCAATCCTCCTGCGTGGCCATCCCGGCGGGGATTCCGTTCCCCTCCGGGCCGGCGCCGGGGAACTCGCTTCGCGCCGGGACCTCGATGAGGGAATACCAATAACTCGCGGGATAGACCTGGGCGGCCTCCTGCGGGGTGTCGGGGTAGGCGGCCGCGAGTACGAGTTCGTGTCCCGGTCGTGCGGGAACGGGTTCGGTATCGCGCAGCCCGTATCCGCGGACCCACACTTCGTATGCCGCTGCGGGAAGCTCGGGGAGGACGAACCGTCCCTGATCGTCCGTCACGACGATTTTCGTGAAGCGGGTCCCGAGGTCGTCCGTTTCCGCGATGACCCAGACCCCCGCTTCGGGGCCGTCCCGGCCGTCCACGACACCCGTGATTCTTCCTCCTTCGCTCGCGACGTTCGCGACGCACCCGGTCCACAGGAGCGCTCCGGCGAGGAAGAGGACCGCGACCTTCGCCGAGGCCCGCAGGGGGGCTCGTTTTCCGGTCGTGGACTCGTCGAACGATGTTCGCATGACCGCCTCGGCGGATGGGGATGGGACACATCGAGGACGGGGCCCAAGGTAGGCACGGGGCAGAAGAGACGCCACGTTGGCTTCTGGCCGCCCGGCGGGCCCGTGGGTCCGCCCCGGCCGACCCCCCGATCGCGCGCCATCCCCTCTACTCACTCCTCTTTTGGGCGTCACCCCCTGGTTCGGGGACCCGCAACGTGGCGAGATTGTCCCGAATCGGTGTTCGGACCTCTTTCATGCGTTCGCCCTCCGCCCGGGGAGTCGAGATCGTGGCATCCTACAAGGCCCATCGCCTGCGCGCGTCGCGCGCCGTCCGGGTCGCGGTGACCTTCTTCGCAGCCGCATGCGGGGCCGAAGCGGGGACCATGCCCGCCATCGAGAGTCTCCCGGTCCTGGACGTGCGGCCCGCGATCCGAGTCGTCGCCTTGGGGAGCGACGCGGTGCTGCATCTCACCCTCGATGCCGAAAGTCGGATCTATCTGGTGGAGGAAGGCCAGCGAACCGTGCGGGTCCTCGACTGGTCCGGAGAAGTGCTCGGCCGGATCGGAGAGCGGGAGGATGGTGTCCTCCAGATGAGCCTGCCCCAGGACATCGGGTGGGAGGGAGATCTCCTCTGGGTCTACGACCGCGCCCGCTATCAGCTGCACTTCTTCGACGAAGCCCGCCTCGTGGAGAGTGTGACCTTCGGCAGCTTCGACCTGCCCGGTTGGGAATTCCCCTTCATCGCGGTCGGGGTCACCCCGGGAAGGAAGGCGATCGCGCTTCCCCTGATTCCTCAATGGGTCGAGGGAGGGCGTGCCACCCTCTCTTATCCGGTCGTACGTGCGGAACCCGGGGGTCCGGTCCTCGACACCCTCTGGACGGAGGCGGCGGGGATGAACGAGCTCGAAATCCTCTGGCCCGCGGGAGGCGGGACTGCGCCCGTTCCTCAGCCCTTCACCGAAAGCCCGGTCCGCGCCTTCGTCTGGTCTGATTCGACGCTGGTCGAGGTCCGGCACGAGCTCGACCCCCAGCCGGTCATCGTCGTGGAGCGCCGGGGGATGGACGGATCGGTCGCCTTCGCGACGCACATCGCCTTCGATCCGGATCCCCTCACGGAGGGCGAGATCACCCGTGCGGTGGAGGCCCTTGGCGCGGGTTGGGCAGAGGTCCGAAGGGAGCCGGAGGGAGAGATCCTCACCCTATTCCGCGAGGCACTGCACGTGCCGGCCGTGCGCCGGCCTTATCAGGCGTTGGTCGTTTCGCAGGAGGGAAGGATCTGGATTCGCATGACGCCGACGGCCGCGGAAGGAGGGCTCGGGGCCGAGCCCCCACACCAGGTCGGAGTTCCCATGGAAAGCCTCGGGGGCGACGCGGATGGGAGCCGCTGGATCGTCCTCTCGTCCGAGGGGAGGCCGGAGGGGCAAGCGGAGTTTCCCCGGCGCTTCGTCCCCATGTGGATCGGCGGCTCGCGCGTGGTCGGCGTGACGACGGACGATGACGGGGCGCACGCCGTCGCGGAGATCCAGGTTTCGGGTCTTCCCTGATGCGCTTTGGGGCCTTCCCTAACGCGGAATCTCGAGGTCGAGCGTCTCGCCTTCCCGGATCACGCGGAGGGTGATCGGTGCGGGAGAGCGCAGTTCGAGATCGAATCTGCCGGGCTCGAGGATGCGAGCCGCGCTTCGGCGGTTCATCGCCTGGCGCACTTCCTGGACCGTCGTGACCGCCTCACCCCCGACCTCCACGATGACGTCTCCCGCGAGAATCCCGGCTGCGGCCCCGGGGCTCCGGTCCGTAACCGCGGTCACGAGGACTCCGGCCTCGACTCCGAAGTAACGGGCCAGGGAAGGATTCAGGTTGGTGAGTTCGACGCCCGCCACGAAGCGCTGGCCCGTCACGGCCGGGATTCCCACGGTGACCGGCGGCCTTAGTGCATTCTGTTGACTAAAGCGTTCGAGAATCTCCGGAACCACCGCCCATGGCACGTCCTGGGCCGTCCATGGCACCTCGTCCCGCCGGTAGCTCAGCGAGTCCCCCCTCAGGACCCGGAGAGCCGAGTCGGCCCAGAAATACGCCTGCGCGCCCCCGGTGGTGAAGGGAAGCCCGGGGTCGCCGAGCATCGGCGCGGGGAAGCCCTGGCCGAGCTGTTCCCGCACGATGCGCTGGCGCTCCCGGAGCGCTTCCTGAAGCGCCGCTTCCGCCTGCTGGCGAACCTGCGCGTTTTGCTGCCGGACCTCCTCGTACTCGCGGCGCGCTTCCGCGAGGCGCTGTGCGTTCCGTTCGAGCTCCTCCTGCATCGCTTCCCGGATCGCCTCGAATTCAGACTGGCGTGCCTGTAAGACTTGCTGGACCTCTTCCATCTGCTCCCGGTTCAGCGTGTACAGGCGGGCACGAAGCGAGTCGAGCTGGGGCGCAGCAGGAGCCCGAACCTGCGGTGGGGCTTGCGGCGGCGTCTGGGCACGGGCACCCGCGGGTGCGGGTGCGGTCAGGAGAAGCGCGGAAAGCAGAGCCGTCGCGAAGAGGCGCATGGCCCCCGGAAGGGTCGGTCTCACACTCGGGCCGCGGGCGCCGGAATTCATTCTCTTTCTCAGGATTCTCTTTCTCATGATTTCGGTTCTCTCCAGGTGTCGGTCTCTACCGCAGGTCGGCGGCGGCCAGTGACAGCCCGTCGAGAGCGAGCTGGCGTTCGGCCACGGTATTGACGAAGACGCCGTTGAGGAATGGATCCGCCGGTGCCTCGTGGATCGCGGCTTCGGCGGCGGCCGCGATGATGTCCAGAAGCACGAGGCGCGTGAACGGATCCACGTAGGCTTCGGTTCCTCCCGTCCTGCCGAGGACATCCGCATAGACGAGAAGGGCGGCGACCTGCCGGGCCTGTGCCCGGCTCACGAACGCCTCCGCTTCCTCGAGCGTGAGCTGGTCTAGTTCCTCGAGCGTCAGCTGGTCGAGCGAAACTGCCGTCGGGACCGCGGTTTCTGCGTTCCCGGTGCCGCCGCGCCAACTCGCCGCCGCCGCCCCGAGACCCGCGCCCCCGAGAAAGAGGACGAGCGCCGCCGCCATGCGCATCCAGGGAAGGGCGGGTCGCGGCGCATATCTCGCATCGCGGCGCATCAGCCCTTCCTCGCAAAGCTTCTCCTCGAGGGCGGACCAGGAACCGCCCGGCGGGGAGAGAGACGGGAGACCCAGAAGGGCTTCCGTCTGGGCGCGGAGAGCCTCGAGCTCCGCCGTGCAGGTCGCGCACGACTCGAGGTGTCCGGCCTCCTCGAAAGAGGGTGCTTCATCGACGAGACGCGCGAGCGTCTCCGTGGTCAGGTGCGTCATGCTTCCGCTCCTTCGCGTTTCCAGTCGCTGGGCCGTCCGAAGCCCCGTGATTTCGCTTTAGTCATGTCCGATCGTTCCCCGTCGGGTGCCAGAGGCTTCCCGTCGCGTCCCGAAAATTCGCCGTTCTGGCTTAGAGACTTCCCGTTTTGGCCCCGAGGCTCATCGTTGCGGGCCCGAGACTCCTCGTTGCGGCCCAGAGACTCCTCGTTGCGGCCCCGCCGATCTGCATCCCTCGTGCGGGGACCCCGGGCGACGCCGGCGTCCTGGATGCCCTCGCTCCGAATGCCGTTTCCGAGGACTTCTCGCATTTTCGCTCGCGCCTTGAAGAGCTGAGACTTGGACGTCCCGGCGTTGATGTGGAGAACGTCGGCGATCTCCTCGTGTGTGTACTGTTCGACGTCGTGGAGGACGAGGACCTCGCGCATTCCGCTCGGGAGGCGAGCCAAAGCGGCCTCCAGGCGGCGGGCCAGGAGCGGGTCACCGGACGGCCCGTCGATGCCGAGTGGTTCCGAACCCGTCACTTCACGTTTTTCCCTCACATCCGCCTTCCTCGCCGCTTCGAGTGCGGCGTTCACCGCGATCCGATGTAGCCAGGTCGAAAAACGTGCGTCCCCACGAAAAGAGGGAAGTGCGCGAATCGCGCGAAGCCATGCTTCCTGAGCGAAGTCGCACGCCAACTCGGGATCGCCGGCTATGCGCCGGACAACCGCGAAGACGCGCGGAGAGTAGCGGTCGTAGAGCTGCCGGATCGCGTCGCGGTTTCCGGCGCGCGCCGCGGCGACGAGTTGCGCTTCCGTCATTCCGCTCCAATGCCCCGCGGTCGAAGACGGTCGCGGCCCCGATGTGGACCGCCGCACCGTTCACTTCCTGCACCACGCCACTTTCACCTCTTGCTCATTCCTTCCTTACACTGATTGAGATGCCTGAGGTCGGCGAAGGGTTGCAACCGCACCCCGTCCCAGCCTCTGATCGGATTGGCCGCTCTAGCCATGGCATCGCCCGAAGACCCGCTGGCGCCTCGGCTTTCCATCCATCCATCCCACATTCCCACGATCCACGGTCCCCCGTCCACGGTCCCACGCCCCACATTCCCACGGTCCACGGTCCCCCGTCCACGGTCCCACGGTCCGCGGTTCCACGGTCCGCGGTCCCACGGTCCCCTGGTCCCACGGTCCCCTGGTCCCACGGTCCCCTGGTCCCACCGTCCCACGGTCCCACGGTCCCCTGGTCCCACCGTCCCACGGTCCGCGGTCCCACGGTCCCCTGGTCCCACGTCCCACGTTCCGCGGCCCCCCGTTTCACCGTCCTCCGTCACACGTAGCCCTGGACGCGCCGACACTCGGATCGGCGTCGCAAAGTGGCATCCAGGCGTCCGACCGAACCGTGGACTTAGCCCGGGTGGATTCCGCGTCCCGTAGGCACATTACGCTGTCCCAAGCAGCCATGGACGGATTTGATGCGCGGGGGTTGGGGAGGT